>JAYZVT010000060.1:0-10085 GCA_036155355.1 Pseudomonadota bacterium | reverse complement strand
CGCGAGCAGCGGCATCGCCAGCGGGAATATCCCCGGATTGTCCTTATCCCTGCCCGCATCGGCCTCCTCCGACACATGATGCGAGCGGCTGGGCCGGGCGTGCAGCATAGCGAGAGCGATAAGCAGTATCAGCAGCCCCCCGGAGATGCGGAAATCATCCACCGTGATATCGAAGAAATCGAGGATATGGCTCCCTGCAACCAGCGTGACCACGAGAATGACGAATGTCGTTACTGCGCCGGTCAGGGCGATGGCGGAACGCTCGCGTGGCGTCCTTCCGTCCGTAAGTGAGAGGAATATCGGCAGGTTTGTCAGCGGATTCATGATGGCAAAGAGTGCCGCAAACAGCTTGGTGGCCAGCGCGAGTTCCATTGCACCCTCCCTGATCGGATGATTAGAAGGATTCGCCATTGCCGCAAATGCACTGCCGCGTATCGTGCGTGACTTAGCTAGCCCCTAATATCAAATGAGATGACACAATGTTGACCGCTGGCGTCTGCCTGACGCCTTCCATATAACTTCGCTCATGACCCGTGACCACCAACCTCTCTATTGGGAAGATTTCCCCGAAGGACATAGCGCCTTCCTCGGCACGAAAACCGTGACCCGCGAGGAGATCGTCGCCTTCGCCGCGGAATTCGATCCGCAGCCCTTCCATCTCGACGAATCCGCCGCCAGGGACACTATGCTCGGCGGGCTCGCCGCCAGCGGCTGGCATACCTGCGCCATGCTGATGCGCATGATGTGCGAAGGTTATCTGCTCGACGCCATGTCGCTGGGCTCTCCCGGCCTCGACGAGGTTCGCTGGATGAAGCCGGTCCGCGCCGGCGACACGCTCAGCGCGAAATACACCATACGCGACGCGCGCCCCTCCGGCAGCCGTCCCTTCGTCGGCATCTGCAGAGTGTTCTACGAGGTCAGCAACCAGCATGGCGACATGGTCATGACCTGGGACTGCACACAGTTCTTCTCGCGCCGCCCCGAGGGCCGCGCGTCATGACCTATTATTTCGAGGACATAGAGATTGGCGAGACGGCGGAACTGGGCACTCATCTGTTCACCGAAGAGGACATTCTGTCCTTTGCCCGCCGCTTTGACCCGCAGCGCTTCCACGTGGACCCGGTGGCCGCGAAGGACTCGCTGTTCGGCGGCCTGTGCGCCAGCGGCTGGCATACGGCAAGCGTATGGATGCGGCTGATGGTTCGCCACCAAGCCGCTCTCGCCGCACGCAGCGGCAGCGAGGCGTTCGCTCACCAGGCGCGGCTGGGTGCCTCCCCCGGTTTTCGCCAACTGAAATGGCTCAAGCCGGTCTATCCCGGCGACACCATCGCCTACCGCTCCACCATCACGGAGAAGGTCGAACTCGACTCCCGCCCCGGCTGGGGACTGGTGTGCACCCTCGCCGAGGGATTCAACCAGAAGGGTGAGCCGGTCATCAGCTTTGTCGGGCAGGTCTTCGTCGAGCGGCGCAGTCCGCGCAAGTGATCCGGCGCAACTGCGTCAAGGCGCCCACGCCGACCAGGATTTCAGGTAACTGAGCGCCACCAGAAGTAAGAGCGCCGCCGACCAGAAGACGATGCTGACCAGCACCGACTGGGTGGCTTTTTTCTTTTTGTACCAGCTTCTTGGCCGTACGCCCTGCACCAGGAAGACGATCTGCCCCGCGAGCGTGACCGCCGACACGTTGATGAGCAGCAGCAGCGCCGCGCCGCTCGCGAAATAGAGCAGTCCCTTGCCGAGAAACAGGCCAATGGCGGTCGCGGGCGGCAAGAGCGCCGCGGCGACCATGACCCCCACAAGAACCGCCGGAACGCCCGTCGTTAGGGAAAGTGCAGCAGCCGCGCCAGAGGCCAGCGCCAGCGCAACGTTTTCCAATCCCGCGCTGCTGCGCTGCACGATCTGCCCGGCATCGGGATCGTAGTCAAAGAGCACGCCGGCGGCGACGCCGATCGCGACAGCGATCAGGCAACCCACGGCCAGCACGCGCAGCGCGCGCAGGATCACGTCACGTTCGCCAAGCGCCGTGCCGAGGATGACGGCAAGGATCGGCCCCAGCAGCGGCGCGATCACCATCGCGCCAATGACCACGGCGACGCTGTCGCCTACCATACCCACGGCCGCGACCACGGCGGAAATGGCGATCAGCGACAGGGTCGGCAGGTCGAAGGCCGCGCCACCGACCACCTCGTCGTAAAGTTCTTCGCGCGTGCGGCCGCGCGGCGCATCGCCGTTGTCGCCACTGTCCCTTGGCACCACGGCTTCGACCGGCTGCACCACCATCAGCCAGTCGTCGGAGGCGCCGAAGCAGCCCTGGATGCGGTCGAACAGGTCCTGCCGCCTCTCCGGCCCTGCCACCACCGAGATGGTGCGCTTGCCGTCATGCACCGCCGAGACGGTGAGGACCCGGCAGCCGTCCGACTCGATTGCCTTGCGCAGCTTGCCGATCTTTCCCTTGGGCGCGGTGACGCGGATCAGGCGGCTCATGGCTTGCGCGAGCGCGCCTCGGGCTGCTGTCCGTATGTGGCGAAGCGCTTCAGCACACGCGTCATTTCCGCCTTCGGCAGGACTTTCACCCCGCCAATCGTCAGCGCCAGGATGTATTGCGCCGCGAGCTGTTCCACCTCCTCCGCCAGCGCCAGCGCCTTCGCCAGCGAGAGGCCGGTGGCGATCTGGCCATGATTGGCCATCAGGCAGGCCTTGCGCCCCGCCAACGCCTTGGCCACATGCCGCGCCAACTCATCCGTGCCGAAGGTAGCGTAGCCGGCAAGCGGTATGTCGTCGCCGCCCGCCACCGCCACCATGTAATGGAAGGCCGGTATGCTGCGCCGCGTGCAGGCGAGCGCCGTCGCATGGCGGGAGTGGCAGTGCACGATTGCAGCCGCATCCTGCCGCGCCTGATAGGCGGAAAGATGGAAGCGCCACTCGCTGGAAGGCTTGCGCCCTGCTGCCGGCCTGCCTTTCGCATCCATGAAGACGATGTCCGCAGGCTTGAGCCGGTCATAGGCCATGCCGGTCGGCGTAATCAGCATTCCGCTCTTCCAGCGCGCGGAGACGTTGCCGGAAGTGCCATGCGACAGGCCCGAGCGGCTCATGGCCAGCGCCGTGGCGATGATCTCCCTGCGCAGGGACGTCTCGCCGCGGTCAGCCATCGGCGCGCTCGGGATAAAGCGAGAGCAGGCCTTCGCGGCTCGCCTTGCACACGCCGCGCTCGGTGACGAGCCCGTCCACCAGCCGCGCCGGCGTCACGTCGAAAGCGGGATTGGCCGCCGGGCTTCCGGGCGCGGCGATATCCACCGTCACCACCTTGCCGTCCGCGGTGCGGCCCGACATGCGCGTGACCTCCTCCCCGCTCCGTTCCTCGATTGGAATGGCGAAGCCGTCCTGCAACTTCCAGTCGATGGTCGAGTGGGGCAGCGCCACATAGAAGGGAACATTGTTGTCCCAGGCCGCCAGCGCCTTGAGATAGGTGCCGATCTTGTTGGCCACGTCGCCGGTCGCCGTGGTGCGGTCGGTGCCGACAATGCACATGTCCACCTGGCCGCGCTGCATCAGGTGCCCGCCCGCGTTGTCGGCGATGATCGTATGCGGAACCCCGTGCTGGCCCAGCTCGAAGGCGGTCAGCGCCGCCCCCTGGTTGCGCGGGCGCGTCTCGTCCACCCACACATGCACGGGCAGCCCCGCGTCGTGAGCCTGGTAGATCGGCGACGTCGCCGTGCCCCAGTCCACGCAGGCGAGCCAGCCGGCGTTGCAATGGGTGAGCACGTTCACCGGCTTGCCCGGCTTGGTCCGGGCAATGTCCTCGATCAGCTTGAGGCCATGGACGCCGATCATACGGCAGGTCTCCACGTCCTCGTCGCAGATTTCCGCCGCACGCGCGTAGGCTGCCTCAACACGCTTTTCGCGCGGCAGGTTGCGAACGGCCTTCTGCATCTCTTCCAGTGCCCAGCGCAGGTTGACTGCCGTGGGCCGCGTCGCCGCCAGCATGTTGGCTGTCTTTTCCATGGCTTCGTCGGACGCATCATCGCGCAGTCCGAGGCATAGACCATAGGCGGCGGTGGCGCCAATCAGCGGTGCCCCGCGCACCTGCATGGTGGAGATCGCCCGCGCCGCGTCCTCGGCGCTGCGCAGCGTCACGATCTTGACCTCATGCGGCAGCCGGGTCTGATCGATGATATCCACCGACCAGCCGTCCTTGCCGACAGTGATTGTCCGCGTGGGCTCGCCGTTCAGCTTCACGGGTTTCGCCTATTCCCCCTCGAACTCAATCAGGGTGTGAACCTCGATGCCGAGTTTCTCCAGCCGCTCGCGGCCTTTGAGGTCCGGCAGATCAATGACGAAGGCCGCGCCGATCACTTCCGCGCCGAGTTTACGAAGCAGCTTCACCCCCGCCTCCGCCGTGCCGCCCGTCGCGATCAGGTCGTCGATCAGAAGAACCTTCTCGCCCTTGGTCAGCGCGTCCTCGTGGATCTCGATGATGTCGGTGCCATATTCCAGTTCGTAGTCCTGCCCGATGGCCTTGTAGGGCAGCTTGCCCTTCTTGCGGATCGGCACGAAGCCGCAGCCGAGCCGCTCCGCCACCGCGCCGCCGAGGATGAAGCCGCGCGCCTCGATGCCGGCGACCGCGTCGATCTTCTGCTTCAGATAGGGCTTTGAAAGGCGCTCGATGCATGCCCTCAGCCCCTCGCCGTTACCCAGCAGCGTGGTGATGTCGCGGAACATGATCCCCTTCTTGGGATAGTCGGGGATTGTCCGCACCATGTCTTTCAGATCAGTCACGTCCGTGCCTCCTGCCTGCTCGGGCCCGCATTTCGCGCTATAAATCAGAGTTCGGCCTCGCGGCCAAGCGCCAGAAACCGAAAGGGATAAGTGCGGTCGCCACCTTGAGCGAATTCGCCCGGGAAGACCCCGCTAGCGCCTGCGCCGGGCTTTCGCTTTTCCCTTGGCCTTGGGTTTCTTCTTCGAACTCCCCAGCACCCGCCCCGCCACCGCGTCGAGCTTCTTGAGCAGCTTGCGGTCCCGCGCCTTTGGCGCAGTGATGATGGCGAATTCGAGCGCCTTGTCCGAACCGATGGGGCAGGCCTCGTGTTCGCGCGGGAAATCCCTCGCCAGCCGCGTCACCAGGCGTTTGGCATTGTCGGTGTTGGCCCGCATCACCTTGAGGATCGACTGGATGTCCACGCTGCCATGGTCCTCGTGCCAGCTGTCATAGTCGGTGACCATGGCCACGGTCGCGTAACAGATCTCGGCTTCGCGGGCGAGCTTGGCCTCGGGCATGTTGGTCATGCCGATGACGTCACAGCCCCAGGTCCTGTAGAGCTTCGATTCCGCCAGCGTGGAGAATTGCGGTCCTTCCATCGCGAGATAGGTGCCGCCACGATGATGCGGAATTGATTCAGCTTTTGCCGCACGCTCCACCCGCGCCGCCAGCAGCGGCGACACCGGGTCGGCCACCGACACATGCGCCACACAGCCCGTGCCGAAGAAAGTCTTGGCACGCGCGAAGGTGCGGTCGATGAACTGATCGACGATCACGAACGTTCCCGGCGCCAGCTCCTCGCGGAAAGAGCCGCAGGCCGATACCGACACCAGGTCGGTGACGCCCGCCCGCTTCAGGCAATCGATATTGGCGCGGAAGTTGATCTCCGATGGCGGTACCCTGTGCCCGCGACCGTGCCGGGGCAGGAAAACCACCGGCAGCCCCTCGATTTCGCCGATGCGCAATTCGTCGGAGGGCTCCCCCCACGGGCTCTTGATGCGCTTCCAGCGCGCCCTGTCCATCTCGATGTCATAGACGCCAGAACCGCCGACGATGCCCAGTACGGCCTTGGTCATGATGAAGTTCCCGCTTCAGCTCGCTTGCTCAGCGCGCGACCTTAGCCGTGCCTACCCCACTGTCCAGAGGAAAAGCTCTAAGTCAGGGCACGCCACTGGCGGAGGACGCGTGGGGGTGTTAGGACCCGCAGCGGCGAAGGCATGGCGCCGCGCCTCTCCGGGAGATCCGTCATGGCAAGCATCGACTATTTCTTCGCGCTCAATTCCCCCTGGTCCTTCATGGGCAGTGAAAGACTGGCCCAGATCGCCGCCACCAGGAAGGCGAAGGTGAACGTGCATCCGGTCAAGCTGGGAGCGGTCTTCGACAAGACCGGCGGCCTGCCGCTGCCCAAGCGTGCGCCCGAGCGCCAGGCCTACCGTCTGATGGAGTTGGCCCGCTGGAGCAAATGGCTCGGCATCCCCCTCGTCATCAAGCCGAAGAATTTTCCCTATGATGAGGCCGAGGCCGCCCGGCTGGTGATGGCGGCACAGAAGTCCGGCAAAGACGCCCTGAAGCTGGCGACCGAGATCGGACGCGCCCTGTGGGAGCGGGACGAGAACCCCGCCGACGCCGTTGTGCTCGATGCGGCGGCGAAACGCGCGGCGCTGGACGCGGACGCCCTGCGCAAATCGCTCTCCGCCGAGGAGGCGGGCAAGCAGTGGGAGCAGAACACCCAGACCGCGATCTCCCGCAACGTGTTCGGCGCGCCGAGCTACGTGGTCGGTGACGAGGTCTTCTGGGGCCAGGACCGGCTGGATTTCGTCGATCGCGCGCTCGCCTGATCGAACACGCCGGGAATGACGAAGGCCCGCCGATTGGCGGGCCTTTTTGTTTCTTGCAAAACCGGCTTGGGCTAGTGGGCGACCTGCGCCCATAACCAGCGCTTGGCGATGAACAGGAACGCTGCCAGCACCAGCAGGTAGATCATGAAGCGCAAGCCGACGCGATGGCGCTCCTCGAGCTTGGGTTCCGCCGCCCACATCAGGAATGCCGACACGTCGCGCGCGTAGTTGTCCACCGTCTGCGCCGTCCCGTCGGTGTATTCCACCTGGTCGGGATTAAGCGGGTTCGGCATGGCGATCTGATGTCCGGGGAACGCGGCGTTGTAGTTCATCCCGTCCGCCAGCTTCACATCGGCGGGCGCGTCCTTGTAGCCGGTCAGCAGCGCGTAAAGATAGTCGGGACCGTGCGGGCGGGCCTTCGCAATGACCGAAAGATCCGGCGGCAAGGCGCCATTGTTGGCCGCGCGCGCCTCCGCGTCGTTCTTGAAGGGCGAGGGAAACTTGTCGGACGGACGGCCGGGCCGGTTAAACATCTCGCCCTGGTCGTTCGGACCGTCGGCCACTTCGACGCTGGCCGCCAGCGCCTTCACGGCGCCCTCGGAGAATTCCGGTCCGCCCGGCTCGCCGAGATTGCGGAAATGCAGCAGCCGCATGGCGTGACAGGAGGCGCAGACCTCCTTGTAGACCTTGTAGCCCCGCTGCAGCTGGCCCCTGTCGAAGAGGCCGAAAGGCGCGGAGAACGACCAGGACTGGCTCTTGACTTCAGGAGCGTCACCCGCGGCCAGCGCGGGACCCGCGAGGCACAGCGAAACCGCCGCTGCGGCAATGGCGTGAGATGCAAGACGTCTCATGTGCGATCCCTCTCCCCTACCGCTTCCCTGCAACCGCCGCAGCGGCCTTTGGCGCGCGTCCGCCACCCTTGCCCAGTACCGCGTCGGTGATGCTTCCTGGCACCGGCAGCGTCTTCTCGAGACGGCCAAGCAAGGGCAGCACGATCAGCAGATGCGCGAAATACAGTACCGTGAAGAAGCGGGCGAACATGACGTAAGTGCCCTCGGCCGGCTTCGAGCCGAGGTAGCCGAGCGCGACGCAGGTGACGACGAACAGCCAGAAGAAAATCTTGAACAGCGGCCTGTAGGCGCCAGAGCGGATTTTCGAGGTGTCCAGCCAGGGCAGGAACAGCAGCAGGCCAATGGACGAGAACATGGCGATGACGCCCATGAGCTTGTCCGGTATTGCGCGCAGGATGGCGTAGAAGGGCAGGAAGTACCATTCCGGCACGATATGCGCCGGCGTCGCCAGCGGGTTGGCCTCAATATAGTTGTCCGTGTGGCCGAGATAGTTCGGCGCGTAGAACACGAAGCCCGCGAACAGGATCACGAACAGCGCCAGCGCGAACCCGTCTTTCACCGTGTAGTAGGGATGGAACGGCACCGCGTCGCGCGGGCTCTTGATATCCACGCCCGTCGGGTTGTTATTGCCCGGCACGTGCAGCGCCCAGATATGCAGGATGACCAGGCCAGCGATGACGAAGGGCAGCAGGTAGTGGAGGCTGAACAGCCGGTTCAACGTCGGATTGCCGACGGCGAAGCCGCCCCAGATCCACTGCACGATCGCCGTGCCCATGCCGGGGATGATCGAGTCGAGTGACGAAAACAGGTTGGTGATCACCGTCACCGCCCAGAAGCTCATCTGCCCCCAGGGCAGCGAATAACCCATAAAGGCCGTCGCCATCATGGCGAGGAAGATGAATACGCCAAGGATCCACAGCACCTCGCGCGGCGCCTTGTAGGAGCCATAATACATGCCGCGGAACATGTGGATGTAGACGGCGAGGAAGAACATCGAGGCGCCGACCGCGTGGCCGTAGCGTAGCAGCCAGCCCCAGTTCACGTCGCGCATGATGTGCTCGACACTGTCGAAGGCCATCTTTTCGTTGGGGACGTAATGCATGGCCAGGATGACGCCGGTGGCGATCTGGATGGCCAGGCAGAAAGTCAGGATGCCGCCGAAGGTCCAAAGGTAGTTGAGGTTGCGGGGCGTCGGGAAATCGACGAACTGCCCGTGCATCATGCGCGCGACGGGCAGGCGGTCGTCGAACCAGCGGCCAATCGCGGTGGTGGGGGTGTAGGTGGAATTGTGCGCCATCTGCCTCTCCCCTAGCCGATCTTGACCTTGGTGTCGGTCACAAAGGCGACCGGAGGCACCTCGAGATTGCGCGGTGCCGGGCCCTTGCGGATGCGCCCCGCCGTGTCGTAGTGCGACCCGTGGCACGGGCAGAACCACCCGCCGAAGTCACCTCGCGCATCGCCAATGCCCTGACCTTTGGGAATGCAGCCCAGATGGGTGCAGATGCCGACGAGGATAAGCCACTTTTCCTTGCCGTCGATGACGCGATTCTTGTCGGTCGCGGGATCCTGGCTGGGGAGATTGTCGTTGCGCGCCACCGGATCGGGCAGGTCGTCCACCTTCACCACCCGCGCCTTCTCGATTTCCGCGGCGGTACGATGCCGGATAAATACGGGCTTGCCCCGCCACATGACCGTGATTGCCTGACCTTCCTGGATCGGCTCGAGATCAACCTCGATGGACGCCAGCGATAGCGCCGATGCGTCCGGGTTCATCTGGTCGATCATCGGCCAGAGCATCGCCGCGCCGCCAACGGCGGCGAATGAGGCAGCGGCGATCTGGACGAAGTCCCGTCTGGTCGGTTCCAGAGTCTTGGTGGCCACGGCGCAGTTCCTCCTTCAAGGACCAGGGTCTGGAGAGCCTTGCATGTCTGTCACCGGAGCGCCCCTGCAGCGAGAGAACAGGCTGCCGCGCCTACCGGCCAGAATGGATTGCTTCCCCCAAATCACTCACCCGCCGCAGCATGTGAACCTGACAGCCGGAAAGGCCAGCCGGTCACATGGGACGGATTCGGTGGCCACCGTTTTTGCACCCAATAGCGGGATTGTCCAGCGCCCACGGGTGTCAAATTGGCGCATCTGCCGTGGGCCTGGAATGGCCTTGGCGGTATAGGCTCGTTGTTATTTTGTGGGAGCCGCCGAGCCATGCACCTTGCCCTTTACCAGCCTGATATACCGCAGAACGCAGGCACGATCCTGCGGCTCGCCGCCTGCCTCGGCGTACCCGCCCACATAATAGAACCCGCGGGCTTCGACGCCGGCGACCGCGCTCTGAGGCGCGCGGGGCTCGACTATCTCGAACATGTCCGGTTGGCGCGCCACCTCTCCTTCGCGGCCTTCCAGGACTGGCGCCGCAAGGAGGCCGGCCGGCTGGTGCTCCTGACGATCCGCGCCGGGACTGCCTATGCCGATTTCCGCTACCTGGCCGACGACGTGCTGCTGCTGGGACGCGAGAGCGCCGGGGTGCCCGATTCCGTGCATGAGGCCGCGGACGCGCGGCTGCGAATACCGGTCGTGAATGGTCTGCGCTCGCTGAACGTGGCGACCGTCGCCGCCATGGTGCTTGGTGAGGCCTTGCGTCAG
>JAYZVT010000059.1:0-3831 GCA_036155355.1 Pseudomonadota bacterium | reverse complement strand
ATCATCACCTTCACCTTCCCTCATATCGGCAACATCGGCACCAACCAGGAGGATATCGAAACCTCCAACATGGCATCCTCGTCCGGCGTGCGCGGCTGCGTGCTGCGCGCCAGCGTCACCGATCCGTCCAACTACCGTGCGCTGCAGCACCTGGGCGACTGGCTCAGGGCCCGCGGCATCATCGCCATCACCGGCGTCGATACCCGCGCGCTCACCGCCTGGATCCGCGAACATGGTATGCCCAACGCCGTCATCGCCCATGACCCTGCCGGCGCGTTCGACCTGGATACGCTGAAGCGCGAAGCCGCTGCCTGGCCCGGCATCGACGGCATGGACCTGGCCAAGGACGTCACCTGCGGCCAGAGCTACAGTTGGGACGAGACCGTGTGGGGCTGGAACGAGGGCTTTGGCCGCCAGACCGACCCGCAATACCATGTCGTCGCCGTGGACTATGGTCTCAAGCGCAACATCTTACGCTGCCTGGCGAGCGCCGGCTGCAAGGTCACGGTGGTGCCTGCGACCACAAAGGCCGAGGATGTGCTCGCCCGAATGCCTGACGGCGTGTTCCTTTCCAACGGACCCGGCGATCCCGCCGCGACCGGCGAATACGCGGTGCCCGAGATCAGGAAGCTGGTGGACTCCGGCCTGCCCGTCTTCGGCATCTGCCTCGGCCACCAGATGCTGGCGCTGGCGCTGGGGGCCAAGACGCAGAAGATGCATCAGGGCCATCACGGCGCCAATCACCCAGTCAAGGATTTCACCACCGAGAAGGTTGAGATCACCTCCATGAACCACGGCTTCGCCGTGGACCGGGAGTCCCTGCCCGCCGGCGTCGAGGAGACCCATGTCTCCCTGTTCGACGGCAGCAACTGCGGCTTGCGGCTGAAGGACCGGCCGGTGTTCTCCGTCCAGTATCATCCCGAGGCTTCGCCCGGGCCGCAGGACAGCCACTATCTCTTCCGCCGCTTCGTCAACTGCATCCGCGAGGCGAAGGGCGACAGGCCCGAAACAGAGCACCGGCCCCTCGTCCGCGAAGGCTGAGCCAGGCACCGATTCCGGTCTGAAACCTTTTCGCCGCTCGCGTGTTACACTGCGACGGACCCGTAAGCGGTCCGGGCGCGAGGGGCATCGGGCCTGTCGCGCCGCAAGACATGAAAAGGGGCGCATATGAGTCTGACAACCATCCTCATCATCCTGCTGATCCTGATCCTGCTCGGCGCATTGCCTGCTGGCCGGCGCTACGGCTACGGCGGACCCGGCATCCTCGTGGTGATCGTGATCGTCCTGCTCGTACTTGCCTTGTTGGGAAAGATCTGACGCAGGCCATCTCCCAGGCGGCCGCCTATTCAGCGGCCACCATTTCTCCGGATCGCGTGGCTGGCCATCCGCCCGCCCGCAAGGCAGCGCTTTTCGCCGTTTCCCTGATCTCGTCCGCGAGCGTTTCGTCGGCGACCGCCCGCGCCAGCACCATGCCGCCGACGCACAGCGCCACAACCGCAAGTGCGTTTTCACGCTGCGATGCCACGCCACTCACCGTGCCCTGTTGCAGGCATCCGAGCATATGCTCGAACACCTGCTGATAGGCGCGCTTCACCACGTTCCCGCCGAGTGCCGCATCAGAGACATATGCCACGAGCGAGCAGGCGTTCTCCGTCTCCATCAGATGTGCCTTCGACAGGTAGGCATTGACGATGCATGAGGCCAGTTTGCGCTTGTCCGGCTCGGCCATGTCCACCGGTTCGTCTCCCCAGTCCTTGCCCGGATGCAACCGCAGGATTTCCGTCACCGCTTCCGCGAGCAGGTCTTCCTTGGTCCTGAAGTGATTGTAGAAGCCGCCGCGGGTCAGTCCCGCCTCGGCCATGATCTCGTCGATCGACACCGCGCTGAAGCCGCGCGTATTAAAGAGCCGCCGCGCGCTCTGCACGATCCGTTCGCGCGTCCTGGCCTTGTGTTCGGCTGTGTATGGCATTGCTGTGTCCCTGCCTGACCGCTGTGTCACTAAAGGTTGAGCGTCAGGCTAGCCCATCCATTTTATATGTTCTTGAACATAATAAGCTCCGCCGAAGAATGACGCTCCCGACACGCGAGGAGGAAGCAGTCATGGCGGAAATTGAAATCATCGGCGTGGATTTTTCCAACTGGGTGCGCGCCGCGCGCATCGCCTGCGAGGAAAAGGGCGTGCCCTATCGCCTCGTGCAGATGAAGATCGCTTCGCCCGCCGATCTGAAGACACCGGCCCATCTCGCCCTGCATCCCTTCGGCCGCATCCCGGTCATGCGCCATGGCGACTTCACCCTGTTCGAGACCGCCGCGATTGCCCGCTATGTGGACGACACATTCGAGGGCCGCGCCCTTGTGCCGGGCGAAAGGCGGGAGGCCGCGCTGATGGAGCAGTGGGTGAGCGCCTGCATCGATTACCTGGCCCGGCCGATCATGGGCCGCTTCGTCGTGCAATATGTGCTGACCCGGCTCATGGGCGGACAGCCCGACCGCGCGGTGATCGACGCGGCGATCCCCGAGATTCGCACCCTGCTCGGCGTGGTCGATGGCGCGCTCGGCAAGGGCCCCTATCTGCACGGCGCCACGCCCTATATCGACGATTTCATTCTCGTCTGCATGCTCTCGGCCATGACCGTCACGCCGGAAGGTCCCGGACTTCTCGACGAGGCGCCAAAGGTCAAGCGCCTGCTCAATGCCTTTTCCGAGCGGCCGAGTTTCGCCGCTACGCTGCCGGACCTTTACGCCCAGGCGGCCTGACGACCCTCTCCCCCGGCCACGGTCCTCCCGCCCGTCTTTGGACCGTACGGCGCGGCCCGGCAGTTTCCCCGCCGGGCCGCCACTTCTCCCCAGCATCCGCTCGGCGAAGCTTGCTCCCCCGCCCTTTTCAGCTATAAGCCTCGCGGAACCGAAGCACCCGTGGCCGAAGGCTCCGGGCCGCAATCCCAAGCGCGCATGCCCAAACGCGAAGACATCAAGTCGATCCTGATCATAGGGGCCGGCCCGATCGTTATCGGCCAGGCCTGCGAATTCGACTATTCGGGCACCCAGGCCTGCAAGGCGCTCAAGGCCGAAGGCTACCGGATCATCCTCATCAATTCGAACCCGGCGACGATCATGACCGATCCCGATCTCGCCGACGCCACTTACATCGAGCCGATCACGCCCGAGATCGTCGCCAGGATCATCGAGAAGGAGCGGCCCGACGCCATCCTGCCGACCATGGGCGGACAGACCGCCCTGAACACAGCTCTTTCGCTGCGCAAGATGGGCGTGCTCGACAAATTCAATGTTGAGATGATCGGCGCCCGCGCCGAGGCCATCGACATGGCCGAGGACCGCGAGCTGTTCCGCGAGGCCATGGCCCGCATCGGGCTGGAGACACCGCGCGGCGTCACTCTCAAGGGCAGCCTGCGCCAGAAGAAGGACCAGGAAGGAAATCCGCTCTACGATTCCGCCAACCGGCCCATCATGGAGCTGTCCCCAGAGGCGCTCGGCAAGGCGCTCGAGGTGCTCGACATGGTCGGCCTGCCGGCGGTCATCCGCCCGTCGTTCACGCTGGGGGGCACCGGCGGCGGCATCGCCTACAACCGCGAGGAATTCCTCCAGATCGTCGAGGGCGGCATCGACGCTTCTCCCACCAACGAAGTGCTGATCGAGGAGTCGGTGCTCGGCTGGAAGGAATACGAGATGGAGGTCGTCCGCGACAAGGACGACAACTGCATCATCGTCTGCTCCATCGAAAATGTGGACCCGATGGGGGTGCATACGGGCGACAGCATCACCGTCGCCCCCGCGCTGACGCTGACCGACAAGGAATACCAGATCATGCGC
>JAYZVT010000058.1:0-4034 GCA_036155355.1 Pseudomonadota bacterium | reverse complement strand
ATCGTCACCACTCCTTGCGCCAACGCCCGGGGCGCAAACTCCGGGCGCTGGGCACAGTAGAGCCTGGACGAACCGCGCTCAATCCCGCGTGGGCCCGCGTAAATCAGCCTTTGACAACCTCGTGGCTGGACAGTCCCTCTATTGCGCGCACCATCGCAGAGTGATCCCAGCCCGCTCCACCATGGGCCACGCAGGCGTTGAACAGTTCCTGCGCCGTTGCCGTGTTGGGCAGCGAGACGCCCAGTTGCCGCGCGCTCGAAAGCGCCAGATTCAGGTCCTTCTGGTGCAGCTCGATCCGGAAGCCGGGACTGAAAGTGCGCTTGATCATGCGCTCGCCGTGAACTTCCAGAATCTTCGATGACGCGAACCCGCCCATGAGGGCCTCGCGCACCTTGGCCGGATCGGCACCGGCTTTCGACGCAAAGACCAGCGCCTCGGAAACAGCCTCGATGTTGAGTGCGACGATGATCTGGTTGGCGACCTTGCAGGTCTGCCCGTCACCATTACCTCCCACAAGCGTGATGTTCTTGCCCATCAGGTCGAACAGCGGCTTCACCTTGTCGAATGTCGCCTGCTTGCCGCCGACCATGATAGTGAGCGACGCCGCCTTCGCGCCCACCTCGCCGCCGGACACCGGCGCATCGAGATACTCGCAGCCGAGATCGTTGATCCTTTTCGCGAAGGTCTTGGTCGCCATCGGCGAGATCGAACTCATGTCGATGACGGTCTTGCCCTTCTTCAATCCCGCCGCCACGCCGTTCTCGCCGAAAAGCACCTGCTCCACCTGCGGTGTGTCCGGCACCATGACGATGACGACCTCGGAAGCCGCTGCCACTTCCTTGGCCGAGCCGAGCGTCTTCAATCCCTTGTCGAGCAACTCCTTCGCGGGTTTGCTCTTGTGTACGGCGGTCGAGACCTTGTGGCCTCCGGCAAGCAGATGGCCCGCCATGGGGGCGCCCATGATGCCGAGCCCGAGAAATCCGATGTCGGTCATTGTCGTCTCCTCCGGAAGTCTGGCGTGTTGACGCGCGAGCGCTACGCCTTCAGATAGGGTTTGATCCAGCCGAGGCCTTCGAGGGTCGCCTTCGCCGGCTTGTATTCGCATCCGATCCAGCCCTTGTAGCCGATGCGATCCAGATGCGCGAACAGGAAGGGATAGTTGATCTCTCCCGTGCCTGGTTCGTTGCGGCCGGGTGTGTCGGCAAGCTGCATATGCGCGATCTTCGGTAGCAGTCGTTGCATCGTCGGCGCCAGGTCGCCCTCCATGATCTGCATGTGATAGATGTCGTATTGCAGGAAGACGTTGTCGGAAGCGATCTCCTTCAGCAGCTCCTCCGCCTGTGCCGAGGTGTTGAGATAGAAGCCGGGGATGTCGCGCGTGTTGATCATCTCCATCAGGCACCTGATACCGGCCTTTTTCATTTCGCCGGCCGCGTGGCGCAAATTTTCGACGTAGGTCTTCCGAATCTTTGCCGCCTCCACGCCCTCGGGTGTCAGGCCGGCCATACAGTGAAGCTGCACACAGCCGAGCGCCTTGGCATAGTCGATGGCCCGGGCCACGCCCTCGCGAAACTCGTCCACCCGGTCGGGACGACAGGCGAGCCCCCGCTCTCCCGCGCCCCAATTGCCGGCGGGCGTATTGAAAAGGACCTGCTTCAGCTTGTTGGCCTTCAGCCGCTCCGCCAGTTCCGCTTTTTCGAAGTCATAAGGGAACAGATACTCGACGCCCTTGAACCCGGCCTTCGCGGCGGCATTGAAACGGTCGAGGAATTCGACCTCGTTGAACAGCATCGTCAGGTTGGCCGCGAATTGCACCATCGTTTCGTCCCCCGTTTCCGTCCTGCGGCAAGCGAATGGCCCGGGCGCTTTCGCCCGGGCCGCGAGTCATATACCAGCGAATGCACTGAAGGCTAGGCTGGCGCGAGCGCCCTTGCCACTTCGGCGGGCGCCACGGTCTTGTAGACAGGATAGACGCCGGAAGTTTCGCCCAGCTGTTGTGTCAGGGCCAGCACTGCGTCGATATAAGGTGTTTCTACGCCAGTAATGCGCGCCATGTCCTGTACTGCGGTGAGCAGCGCGTCGAGCTCGATCTGGCGTCCCTTTTCCAGGTCCTGCAGCATCGAGGTGCGGTGTGCACCAACCCTGGCCGCGCCGTCGATGCGCCGGGTCACGTCTACCTTGAAGCTGGCACCCAGCCGCTGGCCGATTTCCTGCGCCTCCAGCATCATGCTGCGCGCCAGCGCGCGTGTGCCGGGTGACGTGGCGACGACGTCGAGCGTCGCCCGGGTCAGCGCCGAGATCGGATTGAAGCACAGATTGCCCCACAGCTTCAGCCAGATGTCATCACGGATGTCGTTGCATACCCTGGCATCGAGACCGCCCGCCTTCATCATCCGGGCGAGGGCCTCGACCCGCGGTGAGATTGTGCGGTTCGGTTCGCCCAACCCGAAGCGATTGCCGTAGATGTGTTTGATCAGGCCGGGTTCCGCGATCTCGGTCGCGGGATAGACGGTGCAGCCGATGATCCGCTCGGGACCGATCGCCTTCCACTGCCTGTCGTCTGGATCCACGCTCGGCAGACGGCGATCGGCATAACGGCCATTCAGCCCATGGAAGTACCACCATGGCACGCCGTTCTGCGCCGTTACCACCGCAGTGTTCCGCCCAAGCAGAGGCACGATCTTCTCCGCGGTCTCCCATGCCTGATGCGCCTTCAACGCCACGATGACGTAATCCTGCTCGCCGAATTCTTCCGGGTCACTGGATGCGGGCAGCTGCTCCACAAGCCGTTCGCCGCCCATGCTGAGTGCAAGGCCATGCTCGCGGATTGCATTCAGGTGCGCGCCGCGTGCGATCAGCGACACGTCGGCGCCGCCACGTTTGAGCAGCAGCCCAAGATATCCGCCGATCGCTCCGGCGCCAAAAATGCAGATCTTCATTTCCACCCTCCTTGCGAGCGCCGTGTGTGGATCAGGGGGCGTCCGGCGGACGAGGATTTGAGAGGAGTCGTGGGAACCCCGCCCGCCAGACGCCTTTCACCAGACCGCTTTTCAGACGGTCTCCAGCGAACGCTCGTCCATATCGGTAACATCGAGGACTTCCTCGAATTCCTTCACCTGGTCGATTTCCATGCCCATCGAGATATTGGTCACGCGCTCCAGGATGCATTCCACGACAACCGGGACGCGATGCTTCGCCATCAGCCGCCGCGCTTCCTTGATGGCGGGGCTGAACTCCTCCGGCTTGGTCACGCGAACCGCCTTGCAGCCCAGACCCTCGGCAACGGCAATGTGGTCCACGCCGTAGCCGCCGGTGTCGCTGTTGATGTTTTCGAAGGCGAGGCTGACCTGGTAGTCCATTTCGAAGCCGCGCTGCGCCTGACGGATAAGTCCGAGATAAGCGTTGTTCACCACAACGTGGATGAAAGGCAATTTGAACTGGGCGCCCACTGCCAGTTCCTCGATCAGGAACTGGAAGTCGTAGTCCCCCGACAAGGCGACGATCTCCCGCTCGGGATCGTCCGCGCGCACACCCAGCGCCGCCGGCAGCGTCCATCCGAGCGGTCCGGCCTGGCCGCAATTGATCCAGTTGCGCGGCTTGTAGACATGTAGCATTTGCGCTCCCGCAATCTGCGACAGGCCTATTGTGGTGACGTAGCAGGTGTCGCGCCCGAAGGCAGCGTTCATCTCCTGGTAGATCCGTTGCGGCTTGATCGGCACAGTGTCGAAGTCGGTCTTGCGCAGCATCGTCTTCTTGCGCTTCAGGCACTTTTTCGACCACGCCTTGCGCGATTTCAGTTTGCCATGCATCCGCCAGTCAGTGGCCACGGCGACGAATTGTTCGAGGGCCGCCTTCGCGTCGGAGACGATGCCGAAGTCAGGCATGAACACGCGACCGATCTGCGTCGGCTCGATGTCCACATGCACGAATTTGCGGCCCTTGGTATAGACGTCCACCGAGCCAGTGTGCCGGTTGGCCCAGCGGTTACCGATTCCCAGAACGAAATCGGAGTCGAGGAAATTGACATTGCCGTA
>JAYZVT010000057.1:0-4104 GCA_036155355.1 Pseudomonadota bacterium | reverse complement strand
GAAAGGCGTCCGCGCGGCAGCCGCCGCGGGCGGACATCAGGAGACCCTCAGGAGACAGTTCATGTACAGAGGCAAGTTGCTTATCGCCGCCGCCCTGCTGGCGCTGACGGCCGCCCCGGCAACCGCGGAAGTCGTCACTGCCCCGGCCACCTTGCGCGCGGGGCCGGGCGTCAAATATGCCGCCATCGCCTCGCTTGCGCCCGGCACCCAGCTCGGCGCCGTCAATTGCCGCGCCGGCTGGTGCAGCACGTCATGGCTCGGCCGCAAGGGCTACCTGCCTTCGACAGTGGTCGCGGCCAGCGGACCGGGCGCCGGGCAGATCGGCCCCTTCCCCCGCGCGGGCTATGGCGCCTCGCGCTATCCCGAATACTGGACAGGACGCTTCGGCCGCAACGACTACGCGCCCTCCCACGGCATCTGGGCGAGCGGCAGCATTCTCGACTGAGTGGGAAAAAAAGGACGGGCCGCGGGAGCGCCTGCGGCCCGTCCGTCGCCCGCCGCGTGTCGCAACCCGACGCGGCATGGCGTAGCTGAGCCGTTCAGGCTACTTCACGATCCGCAGCTGCTGACGCTTCGGCTTCCCGGGCGCCTTGAAGTTGCCCGGACCGATCGGGCCGTTCTTCGCCACATGCTCGTTGGTGATGGCATCGTGAATGGTGTCGTCGCAATGCACCCACTTGCCGCCCGGAAGCTGGCACATGGCCAGGGCGTCATGGGGATGGGCCGAGACAGTGGCGGCGCCAACAGTGGCGAAGGCGGCGGCCGCGAGTGCGATCCCAAGAATACGGTTCATTTTCATTCTCCTTTTCCTTGACCGGGCACAGGCCCGCTTGCCCGGGCGAAGGCAATCCTCCGCCCGGCGTTTCGACATGACGGCAGACGTGGAGCCGCGACTGCGGTCTTGCGTCCGCTCATGGTCTTGGTCGCGGAGAGTGCGGAAAAGGTTCAGGGCTTTTTCAGGCCAGGGACATCAGGCCGTGACAGGCGGCGCGTGCGGCGTGTCCCGCCGCGTGGAACCGGCGGCCCCGTCCGCCGTTAGCGATCAATGGCGGGGCGTAGGCTACGTCCCGCCGGCCCGAAGATCGCGCGCAAGGCGCAAGGAGGCTCCATGAACGTCGTTCTCATCCAGCCGCTGGTGTCGCTCGTCGCCGGAATCGTCATCCTCATCTGGCCGGCGATCCTCAACTATGTGATCGCCGCCTTCCTGATCGTGTCGGGCATCATCGGCCTGATGCCGCATCTGCGCGGGCCGGTGCCGATCTGATCGGGCCCTGAGGAAAGCCGCGCGGCCTATTTGCGCCGCGCCGCGTCATGGCATTGCGCATGGGCGGGCGGATAGGAGCGCTCCAGTTCCGTCTGCGACCAGGTGAGCATTTCCGCTTCCTCGCCCACATCGGCCATGCAGGCGCAGTATCTGCGCACCACTTCCGGCTTCAGCCCTTCGCCCTTCAGGTTGGCGGCGCAATGGGCCATCCACTTTGCCGAGGGCGCGGGCGTCTGGGCCTGGGTCTGCGCCACCCCCGCCATGCAGAGCGCAGCGGCAAACGTCGCCAGGCAGCGATCCTTAAGCCGCATGGGCCAGCCTCACGCGAACAGGAACATCACCACGCCCACCGGCAGCGCCAGCAGGGCAAACGCGAGCGCCAGCTTCAGCGCCCGGTTCATGATCGCGAGCGCCAGCGCCGGCAGCACCAGCAGCACCAGCGGGATCGCCGCGATCACCAGCGCCGCCTGGGCGATGTTGCGCGACAGCGACTCGCCCGAGAACAGATGCTGGGCGAATACGCTGATATAGAACAGCAGGAACAGCGCTTCCGCCCCGGCGATGACCAGCACCATGCGGCGCAGCACCGGCGTTGGCGCAGGGGCGGGCTTGCGGTCCGGCCCGGCGGATGCGGGCCTGTGAGCGGCGTCGGTCATGGCGCCAAGGCTAGCATGAGGGGCTCGCGCGCGTCCCCGGCTCCGGTGTCGCGTTCCCCCGGACACCTATCAGGGCTGCATGATCGCGGCCGGCATGGCATACAGCCTGACGAATCTCCGCTAGAAGGGCCCCATGACCGTCAATATCGGCATGTCCGCTAGTCCCCGCGAGCCCAAATGGCTGCGCGCGCTGCTTTTCGCCGTCGCCGCCGTCGAGGCCGTGGGCGCGCTCACCGGGCTGACGCTCTTCACGGAGCTGCACGAATTCGATTCCAGCGCCGCCCAGTGGCTGATCTTCGCCAACCTGGCCGTGGCGCCCGTCTTCGCCATCGCCGCCCTGGTCTTCGTCATCCGCGGGCAGTTGCGCCACGCCATCATGGCGCTCGGCGCCCTCGCCGGGGCCGCGCTGCTGCTCGACAACCTGCCCTCGATCTACACCCACGGGACGGACATCTTCAGCGGCGGACTGATCGGCATCTACATCTTCATCCGCCTGCTGCTGTTTCCCCTGCTCGGCCTCGCCGCGGCCTGGCTCGCCTGGAAGAACATCAGGCTCCCCCTCGCCGGCATCCTCGTCAGCCTGCCCACCCTCATCAGCATCGTGGACCTGATCGCCTTCGCCGTGGGCGTTTCCATCTACGGCTTCTGATCTCCCGTCCGGGGCCTGCCGGCACGCGGCCTCATCCCTCGACCCCATTGCCGGGTATTCCGTCCCGCGATTAGTTTTCCGCCGGGAGGGGCACAACCATGGCGGATCCAGTCTCTGCAGCCGCCAGCGAACCGGGGTGGCTGCGTCCCGCGCTCATTACCGCGGCCCTTGTCGAGGCCGTCGCGTCGCTGTCAGGGCTTACCCTTTTTTCCGACCTGTCGGGCTTTGGAAATTCGCCCGGTCAATGGATGATCTTCACCGACGTGGCGCTCAAGCCGCTCCTGGCTCTCACGGCGCTGGTCTTCGCCATAAGGCGCGACTGGCGCCACGCCGTCATCGCGCTGGCGGCGCTGCCGCTCGCGACCATGCTGCTCGACAGCCTCCCGTCCCTCCTCACCGAGGGCGTTCAGGGCTTTGGCGAAGGCCTGTTCAGGGTTTACCTGCTCGAGCGGTCGTTCCTGCTGCCGCTCGCCTGCGCCTGGGCGGCATGGCTCGCCTGGAACGGCAAACGGCTGGCGCTGGCCGCGCTGATCGTCATCATACCGACGGTGCTGGACGTCGTGGAAGTTGCCGTCTTCACCATCGGCATCGCGATCTACGGGTTTTGAGGGAGTACCGTCACTCGCGGCGGGCAACAATCTCCATCCACCCCAGGCATGACAAGCAAGAAGTGGCGACTATGTATCGCGGCTGGATTTCCATTTGCCGCTGGGACGCATCGCATTCTTCCCGGCGCTGCCAGCGCGGGATGGCCTCTTGTCTGAAGCGATAGTGTTTCCCGACACAGTGAACCGCCCGGAGCGGGCATCGCGCGAACCGGTGACAGCCGTTCGGGCAGCGCGCTTCAGCGCCGCATCAACCTTTGCGACATCGAGCTTCTTGTCCATCAGTCGTCCCAACTCTCGGCCAAGGCAAAGTCTCCTTCCAAGCTGTCCCAAATATACCACTCATCCACTATCGGCTTGTAAATCCGCTCCAGATAATTCGCACTCCTGACGAATCTCCGCCGGATTGTTACGTCTGGAATACCATGGCCACCCGCTTCGACACGTGTCTGCACGCGTGCAATTGATTGCTCCACGCTGGGTAACCTTAGATAAATGAGGGCGACAGAATACCCAAGAGATTGCCAAACAGGTACCTTGCGAGCGTATACGAGACTCGCCAACGTCGTCTCGAACATGAACTCGACGCGAGATTCGACGAGTGCCGATATTCGCTGAAGCATGATGCGGCCAGCCCTTATATCTTGCTGTGCATCATGGGTACCCTCGGCTGCAACCTCACGTGCGATTTCGTCGGCATTGACGAATTCTAGCCGTTCTTCGACCGCAGAAAGATATTCACTCGCAAAGGTCGTCTTCCCCGCACCGTTCGGGCCAGCAAGTATTATGACCTCTTGCACGAATTGCGACCACTACAGCGCCTTGTTGCTCGCTTTCACGGCCTGCGCCTTCGCTGCGTCCGCATCCACATAGACCTTCTCGCCCATGGCGCGGAATTTCTCCGACATCTGCGCCATACCCTGTTCCTTG
>JAYZVT010000056.1:0-5791 GCA_036155355.1 Pseudomonadota bacterium | reverse complement strand
GGCCCTCGGGCATCAAGGACGGCGCGGAATTCTCGATCCCGACGATGTGACCCTCCCCCAACCCACTCAGACAAAACGCAAATGGATCCGGACAACCTGTTACGCCATACCCGGCGCGTACGCATCCAATAGTTCGTTTCAATGCTCGAGTTTGGAGTGGATGACGTACCGAGCCGGATCTTGGCGGCAGCCTATAACATACGGCGCGCGTGGCGACGTCAGCTCTTTCTAACTACCCGAAATACCTTAGGCTGATTGGCCGCTTAGCGTTTCAGAACGGACCAATCTGTGGCCAGTGTTTCACAACCGCTACTGACCCGAAGCGGACACACTTGCCAAGTTGTCCAGCCGGAACGGCATGGCAATCCGTCGAGAAATTGAATTGTGCAAATTTGCACAGTGTGGTGCATTTTTTTCAAATTGTGCGGCAAATTTGCAATGTGCAGAATATGTGTCACTGATCAACTGATCGCGTTGCGATCCTCCGTTTTGGTTGGGGGGCGTTATCTTTGGAACTGGTCGCGGCACTGGCCATCAACGGACTGGTTTGGGGCCTGATCATCGCCCTCATCGCGCTTGGCTTGTCGATCATCTTCGGCCTTCTCGACATTATCAACCTTGCCCATGGAGACTTTTTCATGGTGGGCACTGTGCTCACCTGGTTCGTGTTCTCCACGACGGGCAACTACTGGCTTGCCTTCCTGATCGTGCCACTTATCGGTCTGGCGCTCGGCGCACTTGTAGAGCGCGCGGTCATAAGACCCATACGCGGCACCGCGGCGCTCTCTATCGCAGCCACATTCGGCCTCTCGATCATTATCCAGGAAACCGTCCGTGCCACTTACGGGGCCGCGCCGAAGCGCATCCTGCCGCCGATCGAGGGCACCATGCCGCTGTTCGGCATCGAGTATGACCTCTACCGCGTCTTCGCCGCGGGGATAGCAATCCTGGCCATCGCCGGCTTCTTCCTGTTTCTCCACCGCACCAAGATCGGCACCTGGATGCGCGCCGTCCGCTTCGACCGCGAAACGGCGCTTGCCATGGGCGTGCCCGCAACCAACGTCTACATCCTCACATTCGCGCTCGGATTCGCCATGGCCGCCTTCGGCGGCGTCGTCGCCGCGCCCATCACCACTGTGGAGTTCCAGACCGGCGTCGACGTGCTGCCCTTCTGCTTCATGGCCGTTATCATCGGCGGCCTTGGCAATTTGCCCGGCACCGTGGCCGCCGCCGTTTTGCTTGCGGTCACGGAGGGGGTCGTAACCAGCTTCACCGATCCCACGGTCGCCCGCATCACCTCGCTCTGCCTGATGAGCGCGGTGCTGATCCTGCGCCCCCACGGCCTGTTCCAGGGAGCGCGGCGATGAGGAACACGGTCAACGGCGTCGTCCTCGCTGTACTCGGCGTGTTCCTCGCAGGAGCGCCCTGGATACTGGATGCGCTCGGCGTCAATTTCTGGCTCGATATCCTTACCGAAATTTTGATCTGGTCGCTGTTCGCCGCCAGCGTGAATCTGTTGTTCGGCTACACCGGGCTGCTCTCCTTTGGCCAGGCGCTGTTTTTCGGCTTCGGCATGTACGGTGTGGCACTCGGCATCGCCAAGCTGGGCCTGGGCTTCTGGCCAGCGCTCGGTCTCGGCATGATGCTCTCCACGAGCATGGCGGCAATAACGGGCGCTCTCGCGGTTCGGCTGACCTGGCACTACTTCGCCATCATTACCGTGGTCTTCTCGCTGATCTTTTATTTCGTGGCCCTGTCCGCCAAAACGCTGACCGGCGGCGACGACGGAACTCCCTTCTCCATGCCTCCCATGTTTGCCATAGGCGACACGGAGATTTCCTTGTCGAGCTTCCTCACCCAGTACTACTTCGTGCTTGGAGCAGTCGCACTCGCTTTCTACCTTAAATACCGGCTTGTCCGCAGCCCGCTTGGCATGGCGCTGACGGCTGTGCGCGAGAACGACGCCCGCGCGGAGATGATCGGTCTCAACGTCTATTTGCTGCGGCTGACTTCCTTTATTGCCGCGGGCGCGCTGGCCGGGCTGTCGGGCTGCCTCTTCGCCCTTTTCGGACGGTACGCTTCGGCCAGCTACATGTTCTACCATGTCTCCGGCGAGGGCGTCGTCTGGACCTTGATCGGCGGGGCCGGAACCATTCTCGGCCCCATGCTTGGCACCGCGCTGGTCGTACTCGTCCGCGAGGAGCTGTCCAATCTCTGGGAACACTATCCCATCCTTGTGGGGCTGGTGGTCATCCTCACCGTCGCCTTCGCCCCTCGCGGGCTGATGGGCACCTGGAACGATCTGCTTGACCGTCTCGATACCCGCTTCGGCAAGGCAACCGCGGTCGAAAGTAAGCGACGGGCCAAGCCGGTGAAGGCGAGGCGCAAATCCGGCACGTCGCGCAAACCGGCCGCATCGGGAGCAGGCGCATGACCCCGCTTTTGGAAATCCGCGATCTCTCCAAGCATTTCGGTGGCTTGCGTGCCCTCCACAAGGTCAACCTCGTGCTGAAACCTGGACGCCTGCACGCCATCATCGGCCCCAATGGCGCAGGCAAGACCACTCTGTTCAATGTCATCACCGGCACACTGCCGGCCACCTCCGGACAGGTTCTTTTCCGCGGCGAGAACATCACCGATCTCTCGCCGCACCGCGTCAGCCGCATCGGCCTAGCCCGAACATTGCAGATCAAGAGCGTCTTCGACTCCCTCACAGTGGAGGACAACATCTGGATCGCGGCGGAATCCCGCCGCGGCGTGTTTCGCCCCTTCGCCCGCGCCCGCAGCGATTGCGACACAGCGCGCAGAGTCGAGGCAGTGCTGGAAGAAACCGGGCTTACGGACATACGACGCGAGGTGGCCGGCACGCTGTCTTACGGCGACGTGGCGCTGCTGGAAATCGGCATTGCCCTGGCCACTGAGCCGAGCCTGCTGCTTCTGGATGAACCCATCTGCGGTATGGGACCAGCGGAGACAAAGGCGACGATCGCCCGCATCAAGCAGCTCGCGAAGCGCATCGACGTCATTATCATCGAGCACGATATGCCGGCAGTCTTCAACCTGGCCGACGAGATCACCGTCATGGTTCAGGGCCAGGTGCTCGCGCAGGGCAAACCCGAGGCCATAGCCGCCAACAAAGCCGTACGCGAGGCCTATCTCGGCGACGATGAACTCGCCGGGGAGTTGTCCCATGCTTGAGATCAGCGGACTGCGCGCCAGCTACGGCAAGGTGGAAGTGCTTCAGGACGTCTCTCTGCGCGTCGGCGACGGCGAGATCGTCGGCTTGCTCGGACGCAACGGCGTCGGCAAGACCACCAGCCTGAAAGCCATTCTCGGTCTTGTGCGCAAGACCGGAGGCCGCGTCGCCATCGACGGCGAGGACATCACGGCTGTGTCCCCCCACAAGATCGCGGGTTACGGCATCGGCTACGTACCCCAGGGGCGCGGCATCTTTCCCAACCTCACGGTCGAGGAAAACCTCTATATCGGCCTGCCGAGCAATCCGGACACGGAAATTAGGGATTACATTTTCGCCCGCTTTCCCCGGCTCGCCGAGCGGCTGCGCCAGAACGGCGCCACCCTCTCCGGCGGCGAGCAGCAGCAACTCGCCATTGCCCGCTGCCTGGCCATGCGCCCCAAACTCATCCTGCTGGACGAACCGACCGAGGGCATCATGCCCATCCTGGTCCAGGAGATCCGGCGCGAGATACTCGAGATCAACGCCACGGGCGTTTCCATTCTCCTCGTCGAGCAGAACCTGTCGACGGCATTCAAGATCTGCAAGCGCGTCTATCTGATGGAGAAGGGCGTCGTGGTTCGCGAGTCGACGACCGAGGAGCTCAAGCGGCAACCCAAGCTCGTACATCGTTACCTCGGCATGGCCGCTTAATGCCGGGGCAACACAAGGAGTGATGGTTATGAAGAAGAAGGGAACGGATGTGACCGCCAGACCGGTGCCCCGGTCCGGCACGACGAACGAACGCAAGGGCATCGACCGGCGAAGTTTCCTCCAGACGGCGCTCGCTGGCGGTGCGGTAGCCTCGACCGCCTATGTGTCGCTGGCCCGTGACCTGTTTGCGGCCGACAGCGGCCCGATCGTCATCGGCCACCAGTGCGAACTCACCGGCGGCTTTTCCTCATGGGGATACTGGCACGATAAATGCGCCAAGGCCGCCGTGAAGGTCATCAACGACGGCGGCGGAATCGCCGGCCGCAAGCTGGAGCTGGCGACCGCCGACACCGAATCCAATCCGGCGGCCGGCGCCCGCAAGCTGCGTTCGCTGATCCAGCGCGAGAATGCCGCTTTCATCGTGGGATCGGTCCACTCTGGCATCATGCTGGCGTCGATCCCGGTAGCGACGGAACTGAAGACGCCCTATTTCTCCGCAGGCGAGGCGACCGAAGCCACTGGCGAGAAGGGCACCCGCTATAGCTTCCGCACCGGCACCGACACCTACGCGCTGGCGGCCGCGGGCGTTCCCTGGGCCTTCGAGAATCTGGGCAAGAACTGGACCATGATCTTCCCGGACTACGCCTGGGGCCACAGCCACCATCAGGAGCACCGCAAGCTCATCGAAAAGCTAGGCGGCAAGGTCAACGACCCCATCGCCGTTCCCCTCGGCACCAAGGACATCGTGCCTTACATGGCCAAGATTCCCGAGGAGACTGAGGTGCTGTTCTCGGTTTTCTTCGGCGCGCTCTCGATCGCCTTTTACACCCAGATGAAGTCGATGAAGCTGGACGAGAAAATGAAGCAATACTCCGTCAGCGGCACCATCGAGGCGATCAGCCCGCAGCAGATCAAGGGAGCCGCTGAGGGTGTGTACTTCCTGGAGAACTTCCCGCGGCCGCTCGAATTCAAGAATGATGAGTACCACAAGGGGTTCATCAAGTTGATGGAGATCGACTCGGTCCATGCCAAGGAAGAAGGTTCGGACCGCATCATGGCCAAGAGCCATGCCTGGCAGTCCTACGAAAACTTCTTCGTGCTGAAGAAGGCCATCGAGGATGCCGGCTGGAAGACGCCGAAGGACACTCCGGGCGTCATCCAGGCACTGGAAGGCCTCAGCATGAGCAACTCGCTGGCCCATCCCCAGGGAGGCAAGGTGCTGCGCGCGGAGGACCACAGCGGCATGATCGACTGCTACATCAGCCGTGTTGAGAGCGACAAGTTTGTGGACACGACGCACATTCCGCGGTCGGAAATGGAATCTCTGCTGCCGCCGCGCTACGACTTCCGCAAAGAGCAGATCTAGGCGATTGTCTTCACTCAAAAAAGCGCCGGGGCGAGCCAAAATTCGCTCCGGCGGCCCCGTCCAGCGGAGCTCTGTCCAACCATGAGCAAGAAGTCCACCGTGAAGGTTTGCGCCGCCCATGTGGCGCCTGTTTATCTCGACGCCGCCGCGACTATCACGAAGGCCTGCGGGCTCATCGCCGAGGCCGCGTCAAAGGGTGCGGCCCTAATTGCCTTTCCGGAATCCTATATTCCCGGCTTCCCAGTCTGGCCGGCGGTGGCGCCGCCGCTGCGAAATCACGGCTTCTTCGAGCGCCTCGCGCAGGAGTCGGTACGGGTGCCCGGCCCCGGCGTCATGCGGCTTTGCCGCGCCGCGCGTCAGGCCGGAATTCTCGTCTCCATCGGCGTCAGCGAATCCACCAAAGCCAGCGTCGGCTGCATCTGGAACACCAACATCATCATCGGCGCCGACGGCTCGATCCTCAACCATCACCGCAAGCTGGTCCCCACCTTTTTCGAGAAGCTGGTCTGGGCCAGCGGCGACGGCGCCGGCCTGAG
>JAYZVT010000055.1:0-4918 GCA_036155355.1 Pseudomonadota bacterium | reverse complement strand
AAAAAACATTCCAAACACCACGCAGATACGAACATAGCTATTGCCGGCGACGAGTTTCATGGATGCTCCGGTATGGGGACGGCTGCAGTCGCGCCGTCCGACGGAGGATTTCCGCGAGAAAGGCTGGCTTTGTATCAGCGGCCCCGTGGCCTGTAAACGGGGCGTTGCAGCAAGCTGTGGAAAGGGTTTATCGGCCCTCAGCTCTTGGGGATGAGCTTGGCGATTTCGTTGGCCGCATCGCCGGCGGCGGCGTCGGCGGCGGGTCCCCATTCCTTGTCGAGAGAGCCTTGCGCGGTGCGGCCGGACTGGGAAACGGTGGGCAGTTCCTTGCCCTTGGGGTCGAAGACCTGCCAGTCGATCTTCACGTCCTGCTGACCGTTTCCGGCGCTGGCGACGGATACCTTGCCCTTGATGGTGTAGACGCCGGGACCGGATGCGCTGGTCAGCTTCATGCCGCGCTTGAACAACTGCTTCTTGAGCGCCAGCGTCAGGGATTTCTGGCCGTCACCGGGCGCTCCGGTCACGGGCGCCACCAGCACCTTGATCTCGTTGGACTGCTCGAGGGAGGCGGTGCGCGGCCTTTCGGAGGGTGTGTCGGTGCGGACGCTGGAATCGGCGACGGCGGGTGCCGCCGATCCGGTCTTCTGCGGCAGCCATGCGGCCAGGTCGGTGGCGGTACGGTTGGCAATCTTGTCGATGGCGGACTGGTCAACGGTCTTCCAGGGGTCAGTGCCCGCCTTGGCCGGGACCACTTCCTCGCCGACGATACGATGGACGCGCTTGCCGTCCTTGTCGAGCACGTCCCAGATGAAGGCGAGCTTGTTGCCGGCGCGGTCGGGCGAGGCGTCGAGATAGCCGCGCACCGTGTAATCGGCGCCGGTGGTTCCGGTAACGACGGGAATGTTCTTCTGCTGGGCGGCGGTGACGACCTGACCGGAGATCTGCTGCGAGACGGCCTGGGGCGGACCAATAATGGGGCCGAAGCTGACCGGGGCCGGGGCCGCCTTGCCGCCCGTGGACGAGCCGGAGAACACGCTGCTCAGGGAGCCGGACGCGCAGCCGCCCATTGCCGCCACGGAGGTGGCGGCCAAGAGGAAGAGCATGGCCCGCGTGATCGCACGGATGGCTGCCGCCCCACGCCTGCTCGCCACCGAAGGAACTCCTTCCACTGAGAAGTCTCAGGTCACTGATTTCAATTACTTAGACGGGACCGCCGTGCCCGTGACAGATTTTTAACGTTAATCGTCCGGACCGTCCAGCGCACGCGCTTCCCAAGCGGTCCCTATGTCTTTTCTTCGTTAACGAACGCACGGCGACCCGAACTCACGCCAGCAGGATGGCGGAAATTTGACGGCCATAGTCCGGCTCTCCAAGGTGTGTGGTGCGGCGGTAGCTGAAGAAGTCGTCCGCCTGTCCATAGGTGCAAATGTCGAGGTTTTCCGCGCCTCCCAGGCCCGCCCGGGCGAGGCGATCCGCCACGTATCCGGTCAGATCGAAATAGGGACGCGCGCCCGATCCGGAGCGGGCAAAGTAGCGGGCGTTGCCCTTGTCCTCGGCGAGAAATCGCGCCTCGAACTCGTCTCCCACCTCGTATGCCCGCGCTGATATGGCGGGGCCGATGCTGGCCTGGATGGCCGCGCGCCTGGCCCCGAGTTTCTCCATGGCCGCGATCGTGGATTCCAGCACGCCGGTCAGCGCGCCCCGCCAGCCGGCATGGGCGGCGCCGACGACGCGCGTCTTTGGATCGGCGAACAATACCGGCACGCAATCGGCGGTAGAGACGGCAATGGCCAGACCGGGCGTCGTGGTGACGATCGCGTCGGCGCGGGGCGCGGTCTCGCGGGTCCACGGCCGGTCTGCGGCAATCACATCCGTCGAATGATGCTGGAAGGCGCTGACGAGATGCGCCGCATCGGCGCCGACGGCGGCGGCGGCGCGGGCGCGGTTCTCCCGCACCCGCTGCGGGTCGTCCTTCGACCCAAGGCCGCAGTTGAGCGATCCGTAGATGCCGTCCGAGACGCCGCCGCGGCGGGTGAAAAAGGCATGAGTGATGCCGCGCATGTCCTCAAGGACCGGTGACCGGATGAATTCCGCCTTGGCTTTGGCTGTCACTGCGCGGCTTCCTCGAAGGCTGGTGGTATGGCTACGTGCGGTCCCGTCAATGAGATCACCCGGAACAATTCGCCCATCTGGCCCGGATCGGCAAGCCTGCGGGCGCCCGAGCCGATGAGGCTCGCCTTGGCCGGGTCGTCCATTCCCGCCATCAGCCGGCTGGCGCGTTGCGCGAGGCCGAGTGCGTTGAGGAAGCGGCCCTGCGGCATTGGTCCATGCACCTCGAGCCCGGCATCGCGCGCGCTGCGGGCAAGGGCGCCGAAATCCACATGGGCAGTGAGATCGCATTCACCGGGATGGGAAAAGGGATCGGCGGGCCTGTGCCGTCTCACTGCCTGCAGCGTGTCTCCGATGGCGCTGCGGTCGTGTCCGTAGTCGATGAACAGCGCGGCCAGCGGATGTTTCGCGGCGCGCCGGCCGAGTTGGGCGGCGAGGGCGTCCGCCTCGGAGCGCATCTCGAAGATGTCGCCTTCGCGGGCGTGCCCGGAGACAGTCGCGGGAATGGCGGCAAGGGCCGCGGCATTGGCGTCGCGCAGGCAGACCGTGAACCGTCCGTCCCCGGCGACGGCGACGCAGCGCTCGCGCCAGCCCGCATCTGTGAACGCGAACTGTCTGATGGGCAGCGCGTCGAGCAGTTCGTTGGCGACAACAATCATGGCGCCGTCAGGCACGTCCTCCAGCGAGCCCAGCCAGGCGGCATCGGATGCGGATGCCGCGAGCCGATCCTGCTGTATCGCCGTGAGCGCGGGACTGGTCTCCACCAGCAGCGGACGCAGCGCCGTCCTGAAGCCGGGTACGCTGGCGGCGGCGCGCAGCGCGTCGGCCATGAGTGTGCCGCGTCCCGGACCAATCTCCGCCAGCCGAAGTTGCGCGGGCGAACCCATGCCGCGCCAGACCTCGGCGCACCACAGGCCTATGAGTTCGCCGAATATCTGGCTGATCTCCGGCGCGGTGGTGAAGTCGCCCGAGGCGCCGAAGGGATCGCGGCGCTTGTAGTAGCCATGCTCTGGATCGGCGAGGCAGGCGTCCATGTAGTCGGCGATGGACAGGGGGCCGAAAGCGGCGTTGCGGGCGGCGAGCCGCGCGGCGAGACTGCCCGCGTCCTGCCCGGTCATGCTCCCGCGGCGGCGCGGCGGCGAGCCTGCCAGATCACATAGGCGCCTATGGCGATCATGGGGATGGAGTAGACGACGCCCGGCGTCAGAATGCCGACCGTAAAGGCGTGTTGGGCATCTGGTTCGCGGAACTGCTCGCCGATGATGCGGGCGACGCCATAGCCGGCAAAGAAGACGCCCGAAACATATCCCGGCATCGTCAGCGCCTTTCGCGAGTGGGTGAAATAGCGGCAGAGCAGGAACAGCGCGATGCCTTCCAGCGCTCCCTGGTAGAGCTGACTCGGGTGGCGCGGTTCGGGACCGCCCTCGGGAAAAACCATGGCCCATGGCACGTCGCTGATACGGCCGACCAGTTCGCCGTTGATGAAGTTGGCCATGCGGCCGGCGAACAGTCCGATCGGGGCGACCGCGCAGGCGACGTCGGCGACGGAGAACATGGGCAGGCCCTTGGCCCGGCAGAACAGCCAAACGGCGAGGCACACGCCCGCCAGCCCGCCATGGAAGGACATGCCGCCGTTCCACAGGGCAATCACCTCCTGCGGGTTGGCGAGGAAATAGGCCGGCTCGTAGAACAATACGAAGCCGAGCCTGCCGCCGAGGACAATGCCGAGGGTGATCCACAGCAGGACGTCGTCGGCGATCACCGGCGGTCCGGGCGGCTTGCCGTTCCATAGAGCCTGGTTGGCGAACAGGGAGCGGGCATACTGCCAGCCGGCGAGGATACCGAACATGTAGGCCAGCCCGTACCAGCGGATGGCGAGGGGGCCGACCTCGAAGGCCACAGGGTCGAAGGCCGGGAAGGGTATGACGAACAGGTTCATGGCTGCCGGGCCTTGCTGCGGGCGGGGCTGGACCTTCCGCCTCCATGCCGGGAGTGTCAAGGCGCGGAGGCCGCGACACGCATGGGGACGCTCACAGGTTGGCCTTGATTGCGCCGCACTGGGACCACATAGTTCAGGCGAGTGTGATATCAGTCATCTGTACGGGAGCGCGCCAGCCCTCCCGCAGTTCCCGGGTCCGGCGTAAATCCAATGACGCAGACAACAGGCCGCTTCTTCGACGAGATCGGCAAGCTCGTGACCGACGCCGCCGGCGCCGCGCAAGGCGTGCGCCGCGAGGTGGAAACGGTCGTGCGCGGCCAGGCCGAGCGCGTGCTGCGCGACCTCGACATCGTGCAGAGGGAAGAGTTCGAGGCGGTCAAGGAAATGGCCCGCAAGGCGCGGGAAGAAAACGAGGCGCTGCTTCGCCGCGTGGCGCAACTGGAAGCCGAGTTGGCGTTGCTTTCGGGGGAAAGCGAAGCCGAGCACACACCACGGCCCGTCCGGCGCCGGAAGGTGAAGCGCAACACTTGAGATTTCGCATTCCGGGAGGCAACGGAAGCGAAACCAACGGGACCCGCGGATTGGCGCGGGCCTCTCCGGAATTTCGCGTGGACAAGAAGAGGTAGCGGCTTGCGACTCACGCGAGCCGACACCTAAGGTCGCACCCGTAGTGGCAAGCTGTCACTCAGGCGCGATATATTGTGCCGAGCAAGTGATTCGCGAGTAGCAATCGCCTGCACGAGGCATGGCGGAGCAGGGTCCGTCCCGAAGGGAAACGATGGCCTCGATCGATCACGGTTTCGTACGCTATTCCAACCCGATGGACATGATCGAACAGATCGCGTCGGTCTACGACTGGTCGTTTGAGCG
>JAYZVT010000054.1:0-11892 GCA_036155355.1 Pseudomonadota bacterium | reverse complement strand
ACTCATGTCACGCCAAATTGAGGCGATTCAAGGATTTTCCGGCTTCGGGCGACAGGCAGCGATTGACTCCGCATGGGCCGTTGCGGAAAGTTAACGGGCCGGCCGCTCGTTTGGGTTGAGGAATTCTATGGGCCGCCTGCGCGGCAGCATTGCGGCAACGCGCGGGTGCCATGGGGGTGTTGGACAGCAATTCCGGGCGGCTCCCGCCGTCCGTCGAATAGCTCGGATTCAAATTTGTCAGGAGGATGCGTCATGAAATTTCGCACGACCGCCGCGGCCATCGCGGCGCTTTTCGCCTTTGGTTTCGCGGGGCCAGCGCAAGCCGCGAAACTGGACCAGATCAAGTCCAAGGGTTTCATCCAGTGCGGCGTGAACGGCGTGCTGCCGGGATTTTCCACGCCCGATGACCAGGGCAAGTTTTCCGGTCTCGACGTGGACTACTGCCGGGCGCTCGCCGCTGCCGTCTTTGGCGACGCGACAAAGGTGAAGTTCACGCCGCTGACCGCAAAGGAGCGTTTCACGGCGCTGCAGTCGGGCGAAATTGACGTGCTGTCGCGCAACACGACCTGGACCTTCGGCCGTGACACCGCGCTCGGGCTGAATTTCGTCGGCGTGATGTATTACGACGGTCAGGGCATCATGGTGAACAAGAAGCTACCGGTGAAATCAGCTAAGGAACTGGGCGGCGCCACCATCTGCATCAACCAGGGAACAACGACAGAGCTGAACCTCGCGGACTTCTTCAAGAAGAACAACCTGCAGTTCACGCCCGTCACCTACGAGAAGATGGACGAGGTGGTCGCAGCCTACGCGGCGGGCCGCTGCGACGCCTACACGACGGACCGCTCGGGCCTCGCGGCACAGCGCATCAAGCTGAAGACGCCGGCTGACCACGTCATCCTTCCCGAGGTGCTCTCCAAGGAGCCGCTCGGCCCGGTGGTGCAGCATGGCGACGACCAATGGCTGGATATCGCCAAGTGGACCTATTACGCGCTGCTCAACGCCGAGGAGTATGGCGTGACCAGCAAGAACGTGGATGACCTGAAGGCCAACTCGACCGACGGCGAAATCCGCCGTCTGCTCGGCGTCGAGGGCGAGCTTGGCGAAAAACTCGGTCTGCCGAACGACTGGGCCTACCAGGTCGTCAAGCAGGTCGGCAATTACGGCGAGATCTACGACAAGAATGTGGGCCCGAAAACGCCAATCGGGCTGGACCGCGGCGTCAACGCGCTGTGGAACAACGGCGGCCTGCAATACGCTCCGCCGATGCGCTAAAGCCCGCGCAAGCGGACGCAAACAACAAGCCTCCGCCCGGCCATTTGGGCCGGGCGGCGGTATATGACAACGGCACTATCCCGGGGGCGCGATGGCCGTTACCACCAGCAACGGTACCTTGCCGGCGCGGACGGCGCCTTGGCATGACCCGCGAAAACGCGCGGCCTTTTTCCAGTCGCTGGTGCTGGTGCTCGTCGCCGCGCTCATCATCTGGATCGTCAACAACACGCTCACCAACCTGGCCCGTCTGAACATCGCATCGGGTTACGACTTCCTTGAGAGGCGCGCAGGCTTCGGCGTGCCGATGAATCTCGTCGACTACTCGCCGGATTCCACATATTTGCGCGCATTCGGGGTGGGCATTCTCAACACGCTGCTCGTCTCCGCCCTTGGCATCATCGCCTCGACGCTCATCGGTTTCTTCATGGGCGTGGCGCGGCTGTCCACCAACTGGCTGATCCGGACCATGGCGGCGGTCTACGTCGAGGGGATGCGCAACATCCCAGTGCTGCTGCAGATCTTCTTCTGGTATTTCGCCGTGCTCGGCGCACTGCCGCAGCCGCGCCAGGCGGTCAATGTGGCGGACAGCGCCTTCCTGTCGAACCGTGGCCTTTTCGTGCCCGCGCCTGTGCCGCAGGACTATTTCTGGCTGACGCCCATCGTCTTCCTTCTCAGCGTCCTCGCCGTGATCGTGCTGGCCAGGTGGGCCAGGCGCCGCCGGGAGTTGACCGGGCAGATCTTCCCGACCGGCAAGGTGTCGGTGGCCTTATTGTTCATCCCCGCGCTGGTGACGTGGTTTGCCACCGGCGCGCCACTTGCGTGGAACTTCCCGTCGCTGCAGGGCTTCCGTTTCGTCGGCGGGCTGACCATCGTGCCCGAGCTGGTGGCCGTCTGGTTCGCGCTCTCGCTGTACACGGGCGCCTTCATCGCCGAAGCCGTTCGCGGCGGCATCCTCGCCATTTCCAAGGGCCAGACCCAGGCCGCCCGCTCGCTTGGCCTGTCGGCGGGACAAACGTTGCGGCTGGTCATCATTCCGCAGGCCATGCGCATCATTGTGCCGCCGGTGACCAACCAGTATCTGAGCCTGACCAAGAATTCCTCGCTCGGCGCGGCGGTGGGCTATCCCGAACTGATGAGCGTTTCGGGCACCATGCTCAACCAGACTGGCCAGGCGGTGGAAGTGCTCGGCATCACGATGCTCGTCTACGGCACCATCTGCCTGGTGATCGCGCTGATCATGAACGTCTACAACCGGCTGGTCCGGATTCCGGAACGCTGACATGGGTGCGCGCGGCAAGAGCATGGACACACATCCCGAGCGGGCGGGCGCGGGACCGGAGGGTCAGCATTCGCCGGCGCTTGCCTATCCCGTCGGCCAGCATCCGCAATTGCCGCCGCCGGTGGTGCAAACCGGACCGGTCGCATGGGTGCGCGACAATCTGTTCGGCTCCCCGCTCGACATTGCCATGACAATGTGCGTGGCGTGGCTGCTCTACACGCTGCTGCCGCCATTCATCGACTGGGCCTTCGTCAAGGGCACCCTGTTCGGGCAGAGCCGGCAGGACTGCAATCCGGACGGCGCCTGCTGGGTGTTCCTCAAGGTGCGCTTCGACCAGTTCGTCTATGGCTTTTACCCGGCCGGTGACCATTGGCGCGTCAACCTGACGGCGGCGATCCTGGCCGTGCTCGGGCTGCTCTTCTTCGTGCCGCGCGTTCCCTACAAGGGCGTGATCGCACTGTTTTCGCTCACCGTGTTTCCGGTCATCGCCTATGTGCTGCTCGTGGGCGGCGTGTTCGGGCTGGAGCATGTGGAGACGCCGAAGTGGGGCGGCGTGTTTCTCACGGTACTGGTGTCGGTAGCGGGCATTGTGCTCGCGCTGGCGCTCGGCATCGTGCTGGCGCTCGGCCGGCAGTCGCCGCTGCCAATCATCTCCAGCATTTGCACGGCCTATATCGAGTTCGTGCGCGCGGTTCCCTTCATCACCATCCTGTTTATGGCGTCAGTGATGCTGCCGCTGTTCCTGCCGGAGGGCGTAAGCCTGGAAAAGCTGCTGCGCGCGATGATCGGCACCGGACTGTTCTGGGCGGCCTACATGGCCGAAGCCGTGCGCGGGGGGCTGCAGGCGCTGCCGCGCGGCCAGTACGAGGCCGCCAGCGCCATCGGCCTGAACTACTGGAAGTCGATGTCCTTCATCGTGTTGCCGCAGGCGCTCAAGCATTCGATCCCGGGCATCATGAACACCATCATCTCGCTGGTGAAGGACACCACGCTGCTGTTGCTGATCGGCATCTTCGAGCTGCTGGGCATCGTGCAGGCCGCCGCCGCCGACCCGAAATGGCTGGGCAACTATGTGGAAGGCTATGTGGCCGTGGCGCTGGTTTTCTTCCTGTTCTGCTTCGGCATGTCGCGCTACAGCCAGCAGCTGGAGAAACGCCTCGATACGGGATATTAAGCTCCGGACAGGTATATCCCGAGGCCAGTCCGGGCCGGTTGACAGGACAGGCCGGCCTCCATATGTTCCGGCCAGCCACGGGGCCCGGCCCCGGCTGTTTTCAGGACATATCAGGACGACGGCAATGAAAGTCAGAAATTCGCTCCGGTCGCTGCGTAACCGGCACCGCAACAACCGCCTCGTTCGCCGTCGCGGCCGCGTCTACATCATCAACAAGACGAACCGCCGCTTCAAGGCGCGCCAGGGCTGAGCCCCCCGCCCGGCCGCAAAACCCCTTTGACCAGACCGGCAGGCCCGCCCTATTCTGCGCCCATGCGGGCACCCCAGATTCGCCGGATTCTCATCGCCGCAGCCAAGACTGCGCTCGCGGCCTTCGCCGCGGAACAGGTGGCGGCACAGGCGCCCGTTCCGGACTTCCAGACCAAGGTCCAGCCGCAGGATTCCAGCACGCCTCCAGAAGCGGAGCCGGAGAAGCCTATCGACCGCGAGCGGCTGCTCAGCGAACTGTATCAAGAGCTGAAGGACGCCGACAACGCGGAGAGCGCGGAGCTGGTGGCAGAGGCCATCGAAAAGCTGTGGCTGCAATCCGGCAGCGATACCGTCGATCTGCTGATGAGCCGCTCGATCGAGCTGGTGAACGCGGAAGATTACGATGTGGCGCTGAAGCTGCTGGATTCTGTCGTCACCATCGCGCCGAATTTCGCCGAGGGCTGGAGCCAGCGCGCCACAGTCCATTTCCTCAAGCGGGAATATGGCGAGTCGCTGCAGGACCTGCGCCATGTGCTGGCGCTGGAACCGCGACACTTCAAGGCCATCAACGGTCTCGGTCTCATCATGCAGGAACTGGGCGAGAAGGAGAAAGCCTTGAAGGCTTTCCGCAGCGCCTTGAAAGTCCATCCATGGCTGGAGGATGCCAAACAGTCGGTCGGGGAGTTGATCCGCGACGTCGAAGGCCAGGGCATCTGAGTGAGCCGCGCCCTGATCAGGCGCTGCGGTCGTCGCTCTCACCCACGTAAGCCACCCGCATCATATTGGTCGCCCCGGGCGTGCCAAGCGGCACGCCTGCGGTGATGATGATGCGCTGGCCGGGCCTGGCAAAACCCTCCTGATAGGCGATGCGGCAGGCCTTATCGACCATCTCGTCGAGATTTTCCGCGTCTCCGGTGAGGACGCAATGCAGTCCCCACACGAGGGCGAGGCGCCGGCCGGTGGCGGCGATGGGCGTCAGCGCGATCAGCGGCTGTTGCGGGCGCTCGCGGGCGGCGCGCAGGCCGGTCGAGCCGGAGCCCGTGTAGCAGACGATCGCCGCCGCCTTCAGGGTCTCCGCGACAGTGCGGGCGGCTGCCGATATGGCGTCGGCGCCCGTGGCCTCGGGGTCGATGCGCTGGGCATGGACGATGGCGTCGTAGATGGGATCGTTCTCCACCTCCACCGCAATGCGGTTCATGGTGGCCACCGCTTCGACGGGAAAGGCACCGGCGGCGGACTCGGCCGAGAGCATGATGGCGTCGGCGCCCTCGAACACAGCCGTCGCCACGTCGGACACTTCGGCCCTGGTGGGCACTGGCGCGGAGATCATGGTCTCCAGCATCTGGGTGGCGATGACCACTGGCTTGCCGGCGCGGCGGCAGGCGCGCGTCATCATCTTCTGCAAGCCGGGCACGCGCTCCAGCGGCAATTCGACGCCCAGGTCGCCTCGCGCCACCATCAGGCCGTCCGAAAACTCGATCACCTGGTCGAGATTGGAGATGGCGGCCGGCTTCTCAACCTTGGTCATGATGGCGGCGCGCCCGCGCGCCATCTTACGCGCTTCCGCCACATCCTCGCCGCGCTGGACGAAAGACAGACCAATCCAGTCCACGCCCACATTGAGCGCGAATTCGAGATCGGAGCGGTCCTTGTCGGTCATGGCACCGAAGGGGAGCACGGTGTCGGGCAGGCTGATGCCCTTGCGGCTTTTCAGCGGCCCGGAGACGAGCACCTCGGCGGCGATGCGCTCGCGCGAGGCCTCAATGACCTTAAGGCGCAGCTTGCCGTCGTCGAGGATGAGCGTGTGGCCGGGCTCCACCGACTGGAAAATCTCGGGATGGGGCAGGAACACACGGCTCGCGTCACCAATGCTTTCGTCACGGTCGAAACACAGGGTGGCGCCCTGTGCGAGCTGCGCCTCGTCGCCGGCCACCGCGCCAATGCGCAGCTTGGGGCCCTGGAGATCTGCCAGAATGCCGATGGGGCGGCCGCTGTCCGCCTCCACGCGGCGGATGTGGCCGTGCAGTTCCCGCATCATCGCGGGTGTTGCGTGGCTCATGTTGATGCGGAAGACGTCTGCGCCGGCGTGGAAGAGCTTTTCGATGATGGCGGGATTTGAAGAGGCGGGTCCGAGCGTGGCGATGATTTTGACCCGTCGGTTTCGTTTCATTGCTGCTCCGTACTCCGTTCGGACTTGTCGCGCAACTGGACGACCCAGGAGGTTTCCTCGCCCGTGTCGATCTCGAAGAAGCGCGTCTTGTTGAACTGCCGCTTCTCGCAGTCCTCCACGCCGCGGATATCGAAGGCCTTGTCCTTCGTGCACATGAAAAACTCATACTTGTTGGCGGGCGGCGTCTCGTTGCGGTCCCACACGCCCGGTCGGTCAACGTCGGCGGCATGAATATAGTAATAGCGCGAGGTCAGCTTGCCCTCGATCAATGACCAGCATGCGTCAGGCGGGATGTGCCACCAGCCCTCGGTCGCCCAGCCCTTGGCGTCCTTGTAGCCGACCGCGACGACGATGCGGCTGGAGGTCTTGTTGCAGACCTTCAGATCGGCATGGGCTTGCTCGGGCGCGGCAATACAGCCCGCGGCCGAAAGCAGGAGTATGCCTGCAGCAGCACACACGCGGCGCAAGCCTGACGGCCGCCGCGTCATCGGAACGGGGTGTAGCACTCTTGCCAGCGAAAACATGTGTCCGGATCGCGCATCTGTGTGACGGGCGTAGACCGATCCCTGCCCTTCAGGGATCAACGAGAATCGCCCGGAAGTCGTTAACATTCGTATGAGTTGGGCCACAAATTATAAGATCGCCGAGTTTCTCGAAAAACCCGGTAGAATCGTTGTTTTCCAGAAACTTGGCAGGTTCAAGGCGAAGCGGGGCGGCGCGTTCGACGGTGGATGCGTCGAAGAGCGCCCCGGCGGGGTCGTCCGCGGCGCCCGAGCCGCCGTCGGTGCCGTCGGTATCGGCGGCGAGCCCGGAAATGCCCTTTTGGCCTGCAATGGCGAGGGCGACGGCAAGGGCATATTCCTGATTTGGACCGCCCCGGCCTTCGCCCCTGATGGTCACGGTCAACTCGCCGCCGGACAGCAGCGCCAGCCGCTCACCCCGCTTCAGCGCCTCGATGGCGAGCGCGGCATGGTCGCGGGCGACGTCACGGGCCTCGCCTTCCAGCGAGTCACCGAGCAGGCGGACGGCATAGCCCATGTCGCGCGCAGTGCAGGCGGCGGCTTCCAGCGAGCCAGCGGGCCGGGCGATAAGCGCGAAGTTCGTGCGGGCGAAGATGTTGCTGGCGGGATCCGGAGTCTCGTTTTCCTCGCGCGACAGGGCGGCTGTGACGGACGCCGGAACGCTTACGCGCCGGTTCCGCAATATGGCCCTTGCGTCGGCGAGGGTGGTTGGATCGCCGACGGTGGGGCCAGAGCCGATGGCGGCGGGCTCGTCGCGGGGCACGTCCGATATCGCCAGAGTTATGACCCGTGCAGGGGAGGCGGCCAGCGCGAGGCGTCCACCCTTGATGCGGGAGAGATGCCGGCGCACGCAGTTAATCTCGCCGATGGGCGCTCCGGACTTGAGCAGTCCGCGCGTGACAGCCTGCTTCTCCTCCAGGGTCACGCCCTCGACCGGCGCGGTCCACAGCGCCGATGCGCCACCCGACAGCAGCACCAGAACGGTGTCCTTCTCTCCGGCACCGGAGGCGAGTTCAAGCACCGCCTTCGCCGCGCGCACGCTGTTGGCGTCGGGAACAGGATGGCCTGCCTCGATCAGAGGTATGACGCGGGTCGGCAAGGCAAAACCGTTGCGCGTCACCCCAATACCCTCGATGGGCACGGGTGGGCTTGCATCGAGGTAGTGCGCCTCTGCGGCGCGGACCATGGCGGAGGTGCCCTTGCCGGCGGCGAGAATGATCAGTCGTCCGCCGGTCGGAGGCGCGGGCAAGTGAGGAGCCAGGCAGTGCTGCGGCAGAGCCGCCTTAACAGCGCTGTCGAACAGCTGCATCAGCTTGTGCTGCGTCGCGATCATTTGCCTTCCGCCGCCTCGTCCGCAACCGGCCGGCCCAGATAGATGCCGGCGAGGATCAGGATGCCGCCCCAGAGCTGCCACTGCGATACAGGCTCGCCAAATAAAAGCCAAGCGAGCGTGGCGGCGGCCAGGGCCTCGATGAACAGGACCAGCGATGAGAACACGGCGGGCAGATGTCCGAGTGCATAGGCGGTCAGGCCCTGTCCGCCTATCTGCGACACCATCGCCAGCGCGCCGAGCGCGGCCAGTCCCGCCAGTGACTGCGGCAGCAACTGGTCCTCGAATCCCACGGCCACGATGAACAGCAGTATGGTGGTGATGACGGCGGGGTAGAACATGACCTCAGCGGAAGTGAAGCTGCGCCGCGCCAGGGAGACGGCAAGGAAATAAGAGCCAAAGAAGCAGGCGGTGATGAGACCGAAGACGTCGCCGGTGACATTTGCGGGGTCGAAGCGTGCGCTCGAGCCGATCAGAAGGCTGGCGCCCATGCAGCCGACGAGCACGCCTGCGGCAATGCGCGGCGTCACCCGCTCCTTCAGCACGACCCAGGCGCCGAGCGCCACGATCAGATTGGACATCACCGCCAGCAGGGTGGCATTGGCGACGGTGGTGTTGAGGATGGCGAGGTGCCAGAAGAACAGGTCCCCGGCAAAGAAGAAGCCGATCAGTCCGATCAGCAGCGCGTTGTCGCGCAGACGTATGGGCGCCCGTCCGGAGATGCGGCGGGGGCGGCGTTCCAGGTAGAGCCAAAGGCCAAGGACAGGCAGGGCGAGCGCCATGCGCCAGAAGGCGCTGGTGAAGGGACCAACGTCGGCCAGCCGGACGAAGATGGGCGATGCGCCCATGCCGACCGCGCCGGCCACGAGCGCCAGCAGCGGCAGGAGCGGCAGCAACACCGCCCGCAGGGCGGTCGCGGAATTGTCGCGTCCGGAGTGGCCTTGCTCGTTCATCCTGCTGGCGGCCTATGGCCCTCGGTGGGGGCGGTTACTATAGTGCGGCCCATGCTGGAACGGCCACACAGAGTTGGGGGCGGCGATCGGCCGGCCCCGGGGGCTCCCTTCGTGCGCATCGAGGGCGATCCGGGCCGGGGTTGCCTGGTCATTTGCGATCATGCCAGCAATGCCCTGCCGCCCGGTTTCGGCACGCTCGGTCTGCCGGAAGGCCAGTTCGACCGCCACATTGCCTACGACATCGGCGCGGCAGGCGTGGCGCGGGGCCTGGCGCGGCGTCTCGGCGTCCCGGCGGTGCTGAGCTGCTGGTCAAGGCTGCTGATCGACCCGAACCGGGCCATTGACGATCCGACCCTGGTCATGCAGCTCTCCGACGGGGCGGTGGTGCCGGGCAACGCGGGCATCACCACCCGTGACGTGGCGCGGCGCATCGCCGACTATCACGAGCCCTACCACCAGGCGATCAGCGATGCGATCGCGAGCTGCATTGCGGCCGGCAAGCCGCCGGTGATCCTGTCCGTGCATTCCTTCACTCCAGCGTGGAAGCGTGCGCCGCGGCCCTGGCATGTGACCATCCTGTGGGACAAGGATCCCCGCATGGCGCGCCCGCTGCTGGCAGAGTTGGGGCGGGACCGCAGCCTCGTCGTCGGGGAAAACGAGCCCTATACGGGAAAGCTGAAGGGAGACTGCCTCTACCGGCACGGCACGCGCAAGGGATTGCCCCACGCGCTGATAGAAGTCCGGCAGGATCTGATCGCCAGCGGCGAGGGCCAGGAAGAATGGGCAGAACGGCTGGCGCGCGCCGTCAACGCGGTGATGGCATCGCCGGAAGGCAAGGAAATCAACGCCATCGAGTATCATGGCTCGCATACGGACGAGAAGGCGGGCACAGAATAGCAAGGACAAGGTATGAGCAAGATCGACAAGAAAACAGAATTGGAACTCGAGGCGGCGGTGTTCCGCCGGCTGGTCAACCACCTGCGCGGACGCTTGGACGTACAGAATATCGACATGATGAACCTGGCAGGCTTCTGCCGGAACTGCCTGTCGAACTGGTATCTGGACGCGGCAGAGGAGCGCGGCATCGCGCTGACAAAGGACCAGTCGCGTGAAATCGTCTATGGCATGCCGTATGACGATTGGAAGGCCAAGCACCAGACCGAGGCGAGCGCGAAACAGAAGGCCGCCTACGAGAAGGCAAAGCCCGCAAAGCACTGAGTTGTTGCGTTCGCGCAACGGCTGGGGAAATCAGGGATAAGTCGTGCGTGCGCCTTGCCGCGCCTTTGACAACAAGCCTAACGTGACCCCGCCGCGCCCGAGCCGAACTGGCCGCGTGCGGACCGTCCAGTCACACTCACCATGCGGGCCTTCCTCCATGTCCATGCCAGAAACAGTTTCATCCCCCGAAGCCACGTCCGTCGTTTCCCGTGATCAACTGCGGACCATCGTCGAGCGCGTGGAGCGCCTCGAGGAGGAGAAAGCGGCGCTGGCTGGCGACATCCGGGAAGTGTTCGCCGAGGCAAAGGCCAACGGCTTCGACGTGAAGACGCTGCGCACCGTCATCAGGCTGCGCAAGCAGGACGCCAATGAGCGGGAAGAACAGGAAGCGATCCTCGCCACCTACATGCACGCATTGGGTATGGTCTGAAAGGCGGACCGCGCCGGTGACGCTAGCGTCCAGCGAATCCCATACCGGAAGACGGGGCGGCGCCAGCGGAGGCGAATCCGCCTGCCAAGCCCGCCTGACGGCTCTGCTCAGGCGCTGAGGCCAGCAGACGCGTCTGCGGGCTGCTCAGATGCGCCTGCGCCACCGCAAGGGCCGGCACTGATTTGTCAACTCCGAACGAACCTGCAAGCCGCAGGGCCGGCTCCTGCATGAGACCCGCCGGATCATCGAAAGCGGGCGGCGCCAGAACGGCGATGGCCTCATATGCGGCAATGTCGGGCGAGGCGACTACGCGGAACAGGAACGGTTCGTGGCTCAGTTCCTCGGGATGCTCGAGATCCTCGATCTGCTCGTCGGTCAGCTCGGCCTGCTTTGGCTCGGCGGGTACGGGCGGAGCGGCCTGAGGGGCGGGTGCGGCCGGACGCTTCTCCTGCAGGCCGGACGCCATGGCGGCGGGACGTTGTTCCTTGGGGAGAGAAGAGGTGATTTCCGGATCGGCTTTCGGCTTTTGCCAGGGCATGCGGTCGGGCACGAAGCTCGCCATCACGACCTTGCGGCCGATTTCCTTGTTGGCGACGGCCTTGTCGATGAGGCTGTCGAGCTTCTGCTCGTCGGCCGCGGCCACCTGGACTTCCTTGGCTGGCGCCGGGCGTTTCGCAGCGGCCATCTGGGTGCGGCCCTCGCGCATGATCGAGGCCAGTTCCTGGGCGGGGATGCGCGGCCAGTGGCGCACGTTGCCGGTGTCCACATGAACGAAGGGCAGGCCGGACTTGGGATAGTAGCCGACGCCGCCGGCTTCCATGACCAGCGCGGAGTTGCGCAACACCTTCACGTCAACGTCGGGGAAATGGATGTCGGCCGCCTTGCCGAGGATGTGCTGGCTGAACTTGGCCTGACCGCCGCCGGCCCGGCGAAGCTTTTCATTGGTGGTGGCTGAGCGGTAGGCGGATACCAGATGCACCGGCTCCCTGGAGCCAAGCTCGGTGTGCAGCTGCCAGATGATATCGACCAGTTCGGGATCCATGTCGGTGGGCTCGTCCCGCCGCCAGTCGCGCATGATGTGGTTGATCTGCTTGAGGGCGGCGGAATCGTATTTGCCGTCCTTCTTGTAGGTGACGGTGACGGTTTCCTTGGTGTGGATATTGTAGAGGGAGAGAGTCCGTTGCTCACCGGCTCCGGCGGGAGCGGTCAGCGCGAGCGCTGCGGCGAATAGGCAGACGCTCGTCAACAGCGTCCTGCGCGCGCAATCGAAAGCGGATTTCCCCAAGAGTCCCC
>JAYZVT010000053.1:0-4795 GCA_036155355.1 Pseudomonadota bacterium | reverse complement strand
ACGTTGATTACCTCGTCGGCGTTCGGCCCCACGAGATGCGCGCCGAGGATGAGGTCCGTGTCCTCGTCGATCAGCAGCTTATGGCCGTAGACCGGCTCGGCGAGGCGGCGGGCGGTGAACCAGTCTGGCGTCGAGGCTGCGTTGACCCGGAGCGCGACGCCGCCGCGGCGCGCCGCCTCCTCTGACAGTCCGACGGCGGCGATCGGCGGCAGAGTGAAGGCCACGCTCGGCACGCCGCGATAGTCCGGCTGGTGCGTCGGGCCATCCAGGAGGTTGGCGGCAACTACCTTGGCATCGTGGCTGGACACCGGCGTCAGCCGCGGCCCGACTCCGGCAGCGTCGCCGGCGGCATAGACCCGCGGGTTGGAAATGCTCCGCAGATGCGCGTCGAGCTGCAGGCGCCCGTCCTGCACCGCCACCTCGCCGGCGGACAGGTCGAGCGCCTTGAGGTCAGGACCGCGCCCGGCGGCATGAACGACGAGATCGGCGGCGACGCTGAGATCAGGCTCGCCCTGGCGCTCGGCGTGGACCAGCAGACCGCTCCCGCTGCGCTCGACCCGGGTAACGGTGGCACCGGTCTCGACGCGGATGCCGAGCGCCTCGAACCGGGGCGTCAGCCAGCCCACCAGGTCGGGATCGAAGTGCGGCAGGAGCCGCTCGGCCCGCTGTAGGATGGTGACCTCTGCGCCCGCTCGGGCCGCCAGATGCGAGAACTCCGCAGCGACATAGCCGCCGCCGATCAGCACGATCCGGCGCGGCAGGGCCTGAAGCTCCAGGAACGCATCGCTTGTGCTCACCAGATCTTCGCCCGGAATGCCGAGCGGGACTGGACGCGCGCCGCTGGCGATCAGGATATGGCGGGCCCGCAATGTCCGGCCTTCCACCACGATCGTGTCTGGGCCGGCAAAGCGAGCAACACCGTGTAATGCGTCGACACCGAGCTCGGCGTAGCGGTGCGCCTGCTTGGCGGGGATCGGATCGGTGAAGGTCCGCTTGAACGCCATCAGGTCGGGCCAGTCGATCGCCAGCGTGCCGTCGACGCCATGTCTGGCCATGCGCCTTGCCGCGTCGATCGCTTCCTCGCCGCTGACCAGCATCCTCTTGGGATCGCAGCCACGCAGCGCACAGGTGCCGCCGAACGGACGGTGATCGATGACGGCGACGGACCATCCAGCGGCACGGACCCGGCCGACCGCGACCTGCGCTGCCGTGCCACTGCCGATGACGATCAGGTCGTAGGAAGCCATGGTCGCATCTCCATCCGCATCGGCGCAAAAATCGCGCGCCCAACCTCGAGCGCTTCGGCCAGGCACAGACGAATGCCGTCATCGGCTCCGACCGGACCGCTCGCGCACCAGGCCGCCAGATGATCGTCATCGCAGAAGAAGGCCTGCAAGGTGCAGAGCGACGATGCCGCGCAGCCACTGGCATAGCGACGGCCGGACCAGACGACGATCGCGCCCGGCTCAACCTCTTCCAGCTCGCGGCCGCGGCTGGGGGTATGGATGGCGAGCGTGCGCCGGCACTGGCGGCAGGCCGAGCGGATCATGCAGTCCCGCTCCAGCATGGCGCCGATCCCCAACGCGTCGATGGCGCACATGGCGCTCATGGTCACTCCGCTGACTTCGACTTGATGTTCGCTGGGGCCGTCGGTGAACGGATAGGCGCCGGTCACCCGGCCCGCGCCGTCGAGGACCACGAGATCGCGCCCGGCGAGCCGCTGCAGGGCCGAGCCGACCTCGCCGGAGGGGAGTCCCGATGCGGCGGCGATCTGTGCCGGCACCGGCGAGCGACCATCGGCAGCATAGGCTTGAAGCACGGCGCGCCGGACCCGCTCCTCGACGCCGTCCATCCCGCGCCACTTCGAACCGATGAACGCCGCGAACAGTGCCGTCAGGGCTGCGCGGGCGCTGGGTGTTGTGACTGCGCTCCAGTCCGGGACAACGGCACCGCCGGGAAATGTAACCGTCGATCCAAAGGCGGCTTCAGCGGATGATGCGCGCGCCATCGCCCGCCCTCCTCAGCCGCAGCACGCCTTGCCGCCGCTCTCCTGGATCGGCGGACAGGGCACGTCGCCGTAGGAGCAATAGACGCAGCAATCGCCCGGCTTGGGCTTGAGGACCGCGCCGCAACCCCGGCAGTCGTAGAAATACTGGCAGGCATTGGTCGGCATGGTCTCCGTCGCCCGATGACCGCAGTGGGGACAGGTCAGCGTCGAGCGCAGCTCGGGGGTGGCATCAGACATAGCGATAGCCTGCCCAGAGCAGGGCCGCACCGAGCAGCAATCCGATGAGCGTGAGAACACGCATCCAGCGCGGCGTGCATATGCCGCCCGGCCCACAGCGCGCCGCCGTAACTTGCTGGCGCAACAGCAGCGCCGCGCCGGCAAGCAGGCACAATGCGCCAATGAGGAGAAGCGGCGTGCGATACGGCGCGGCGACAAGGGCCACGCCGCCGAGCCAAGCTGCGCCGATCCCGGCGGATGCGAAGAGGATCGGCAGCGCACAGCAGGCGGCGACGCCGAACGCCGCAGCGATCCCCGCCAGCGTGAGCGTGGCGGTGCCGATCCCCTTAGGCGGGCTTGGCGTCTGGGTCACGGGCGACTCCTTGTGGCGGGCATTGAGCTGTCCTAACATCTGTAGCGACTACAGACTCAAGAGGTATTTTGGGGATGGCCGCAACCGGCGCGATCCAGATCGGCGAACTCTCACGCCGCACCGGATGCAACATCGAGACGATCCGCTATTACGAGCGGATCGGGCTGCTGCCCGCTCCGCCGCGGCGGGGCCGCTACCGCAGCTATGGCCGGGAGGACGTGGCTCGCCTGGGCTTCGTGCGCCGCGCGAGGGAGCTGGGCTTTACCCTGGACGAGGTACGCGCCTTGCTCGGACTCGCGGTTGGCGGTCAGGCCTCCTGCGCCGAGGTGCGCGAGCTCGCGGCGTCGCACCTGAAGGACGTACGCGCGCGGATCGCGGACCTCAAGCGGATGGAACGGGTTCTGGCCGACTCGGTGCGCGCCTGCGATGCCGGTCGGGATCCGGGCTGTCCGCTGCTCGACACACTTGGCGCCGAAGTGCGGGTCGCGTGAGCATTACGGCTGTCGGGCGTGCATCCAGTCGGCTGCCGCCTGCGCCTTGCTCGCCGCGGTGAAGATCGCCCGAGGCTCGTCCTTGAGCAGTTGCAGCCAGGAGGCGATGTAGGCCGCATGATCGGGTCGCGGTTCGTGCGCGATCCCAAGATCGGCGAGCAGGAACGATGCGGTCAGTTCGGCGGTCGCTTCCTCCATGGCGAGCGCGTGCCTGGTCCACTTGGCGCTGAAATCCCGGTCAAGCCGATGGGCTGCGCCACTGGCATGAGCCGCTTCGTGAATGTGGGTGGCGTAGAAGCCGTGGGCATCGTGGAAGGCGCTGAAATCCGGCATGTGAATGCGGTCTTCGGCGATATGATAATAGGCGCTGGCCGAGCCGTAGACAGTATCGATGCCGAGCGCGGCGATGAAGGCTTCGGCGGCGGCGAGGCGTTCGCTCTCAGGCAGGTCCGGCGCCGGTTCGGGCGCGTAGCCATCGACCTGATCGGCGTTGAACAGGCTGAACGCCTTGGCGAAAAGCCGTCGATGGTCGTCATCGCCGCCGGCGTCGTCACCCTTCGCGCGAAACTCCTTCCAGAGGACGCCGAGGCTGGCGTGCTCGCCCTTGCGGACCTGCGCGCCGAGCGCCTGCCACTGGCGATAGGTGCCCCAGACCCCGCTCGCGTAGCCGCTGCCATAGGCGGCCGCCCAGAGCGAGATCGTATTTATGCCGCGATAGGGCTTGCCGCTGGCGACGTTGGTCGGGCGGGTGACGTCGGCGCCAAAATGATGCCACGGCATGCGCCAGGTGCCGGTGCCGGCTTCGATGGCGTCGACGATCGCTTGCGTGACGCGAGCGTAGACGTCTGAGCGTGGTGAGGCTGACATGATATGTTCTCCGTTCTCGCGCCGGGGACCATCCCCGGCGGCGGAGGCCCGTTCGCGCCGGGCACAGGGGGGCTCGCGCACCCGTCAGGGCCGCAGCGAAGCGAAGGACGGCGAAGCCGTTGCGCGGGCGCGCCGACCGGCGCAGGACTCCGCCAACAGCCGGGGTGGTCTACGGCGCGGGAGGGTCGATCCCGGCAATCACCGCGGTCAGGCGATCAAGCTCGCGCTGGAGCGCCTGACGCTGGAGGTCGGAGATGCGCCGTTCGCGTAAGTGCGCCCGGGCATCGGCCGCCGCACGTTCCCAGGCCGGTCTGTGGCGGGCGGTGATGCAGGCGTTGGGGCAGCGGGTCGGTTCGCACAGGGCGGTAAGCGGCTGCGCGGGATCGGGGGTCGTCACGCGCTTGAGGCAGAGCGCGGTCGCGGGATCGAAGAAGCAATCCGCGAGCGGGCCGACATGGAAGGTGCGCGCGACGCTGGCGAGCATGACGCGCAGGCGGGCCCGATCGGCGATCATGGCGGGCAGTGGCCCGAGCTTAACGGCGGCATCGTCGAGGGTCCGCGCGATGCGTGGTCCCGCCGGTCCGCCGAGTGATGCGCCGCCCTGCCGCCGGTCGAAATAGTCCAGCAGATCGTCAATCTGACCGAGCCGGCGCTGCGCCTCGACCTCTGCGCGAAACCCCGATCCACTGGTCCCGGCATAGCCCTCGAAAGCGGCGACCGAGGCATGCTTGTACTGGATCATGCCGGCGATGGTGCCGAACGGACGGTTGGCGATGTGCCACGCGATGGTGCGCCGGAACTGCCGCGTCGTGATGCGCCACGGCTTGCCATCGGGGCCGG
>JAYZVT010000052.1:0-2580 GCA_036155355.1 Pseudomonadota bacterium | reverse complement strand
CGCAACTAGTTCAGAAACGACCGATCAAGACCCATCTGGCTCACAAATGGCTCTTCCGCCTCGACGAGAGCAGCGAAGGGCTCGCTGCGCAGAATCGCGTGGAAGCCGTCTGTAAGCTTTCTGTTGCGCCTGGTATCGATACGGTGGCCAAGATAACAATAGTTCAGCAGGTTGGAGGTGACGGAGATACTGGCAATGTCTGGACTGCCACTGAACAGCCGGCCGGCGGCCGCCTCAGCTTCGAGGTAGTCGAAGATGGCCGGTGCCTCGGCCTGCAACACCTTTTCGACAACCGCCTCGTCCGGGCCGCCCTGCTTGAGAATGTGCGGCCGGATGATCTTCTGGAAAAACAGGGGATGCACCACCTGCCGGAAGAGCACCTGTCCGGCATATTGCTCGAGCCACAGGGCGTGAGCAAACGCACGGGCATCTGCGGGATAGAGGCTCGGGCTCGGGTTGAGCCGTTCGAGATAGGCGCAGATGGCTGCGGAATCGGCCAACGTGAACCCGTCGTGTGATATCGCCGGAATAAGGCCGGAAGGACTCAATCTTCGCCAGTCCGCGGGAGGGTTGAACGGAACAACAGGCTCGTTATTGAAGGCTATCCCCTTCAATCGCGCGGCGGCGAGAGTCTTGCGCACGTGCACGGAAAATGGAACTCCGAATATCTTCAGCATTTGTCGTTTTCTCCTGTTTGACTTGGGCAAAGCTTCGCCGTCGCCGGGCATGGATGTGCACGGGATAGGCGGTCTCGTTGGCGGAATTTTCAGACCGCGGTCAGGCGGCCTTGCGAACGGGGAATTGGATCTCCATCACCATGTCCTCCCTTGAAGGATCGACGAAGGGCGTTTCCAGGAATACCTCTCGGCACGGCCCGTCGATGACATAGCTGTTTGCCTCCATCCATACGCCCAATGCGCCATAGGCAAGATGGCTGCGGTCGCCGGGCCCGCTGCGAACCAGTGTTGCGAGATTTTCCACCGCTTCCAGTTCGCGCAGGCGCAGCTCCATGCCGCCAGGCAATGCGACCGACTTGTTCACGAGCGAATTCAGGGTGAAGCCGAACTCCAGATCCAGCATTTCATCGTCGAAGTCGGAATGTGCAACGATTGTGAGCCGATGCCGGTGCCGCTTGCTTAGTCCGCGGCAGCTGAAATCGACCAACATGCGAAGCAAGCGCACTGCCTCCTCCATGCCGTCGCCGGACTGACGTACGGACAGATAGGGGCGTGAAGGTTCCGCCCTCAGAGACACGTCATAGTCCCTCATTGCACCCTGTTCTTCGATCTGAAGTATGCGCGATTCAACCTGACGCAGCATCAATTGCTCCTTGGTCAGCAATTGCTCAATCTGTGCCTTTCGGATGACGAGCATTGCGCGCAATTCTTCCGGGGGCACTTCATCGTCGAGCATGCGAGCGATCTGGTTGAGCGAGAAGCCGAGGTCTTTCAGCGCGAGAATGCGATTGAGGCGGGGCAACTGAGTGGCGCTGTAGAATCTGTAGCCAGTTGTTGGATCGATGCGGACCGGTGCCAACAATCCCAAGCGGTCATAGTGTCGCAACTGGCGTCCCGAAACACGGGCGACCTGTGCGAATTCCCCGATCCTGAACATGACGCTGCCAAACCCGCCCGATTGATGACTTTGTCAGGCTACGGTTTGACACTATGTCAAAGTCAAGCGGCCATTGCGCCCCGCGTCGCTATTTCTCAAAGCCCTTTCGTCGGCCCGGGCCTGCTCCAGCAGCCAGTCGCGGAAGCGCGCAACTTTGGGGCGCGTCGCGCCGGACTTGGGTGCAACGATCCAGTAGGCGAAGGCGGCGGGCGTTTCGTCCGGGAGTGGACGCACAAGGCGATTGGAAACGAGATCGAGGGCGGCAAGGGCGGAGCGGGCAAGCACGATTCCCTGCCCGGCGACGGCGGCGTCGATGGCGAGGCTGGTCTGAGAGAAGATTGGACCGTGTTCGGCCTGCGTCGTCGGCAGTCCGCGCGCCGCCAGCCAGTCCCGCCAACCGGCTCGGCTGTTGTCGTGGATAAGCACATGGCCGGCGAAGTCGCCAGCGCTGGCGAAGCGTCGCCCGTCCGGCAGCAGCGCAGGACTGCACATGGGCCCCACCGTTTCGCTGCACAGGCGCGCGACTTCCAGATGCGGCCAATCGCCGTTTCCGTGGCGGATGGCCACGTCGATATCCTCGCGGGCGAAGTCCACATGCTGGATGGACGCGCTGAGGCGCAGATCGATTTCCGGGTGATCGGCAAGAAACCGACCGAGGCGTGGCACCAGCCACTTGGCGGCGAAATTGGGCGAGACGCTTACTGTCAGCACGGCCGTCGCGGCGGGACCGCGTAGGGCGTCCTCACCGGCGCGAAGCCGCTCCATGGCCTCGCGCACATAGGGCACATAGCGCCTGCCTGCGTCCGTCAGCGCGAGCCCTCTGGGCTGGCGCTCGAAAAGCCTTGTGCCCAGCCGCGCCTCCATTTCCCGGATCTGGTGGCTGATTGCACCCTGGGTCTGGCCCAGCTCCTCCGCAGTGCGGGTGAAATTGAGCGTCCGGGCGGCCGTTTCAAAGGCGCGCAGCGC
>JAYZVT010000051.1:0-7061 GCA_036155355.1 Pseudomonadota bacterium | reverse complement strand
GCCTGAACCCTTGTTGCCCAGCCCGTGGAAATGCCGGAGTTGTTCAACGAGGCTCTCCAGGTCGTCCGGCGCATTCTCGCCCGCTTCGGCATGGAGTACCCAGGACTCGATATCGGGATCGGGCAAGGCCAGCAGCCTCTCAAAACGGTCGAGAACTTCTTCCGACATCTGCGTCACTCGGTCCTGCGCGAAGCGCCCGAGGATCAGGTCGAGTTCCTTCGTACCCCGGTGACAGGCGCGGTAGAGGGCGCGCCTGCGCCGCGTCTCCAGTTCATTACTCGCCTGCATCTCGCCTCGATCGTCTTGACGGCGGCGGTCACGCGCCGCAAACACACTGCGGGTAAACATTTGCCCTGCCGGGGGCATATAGCCTCCCCGGCGACGAATGTCAGCCGCCACCGGCGCCAATCCCGCAGTCTTCGCCGGCGGCTACCGGAGACCCATGCGACCGCAGGCCCTCGCTCCACTCTTCGCCTCGCTGCAATCGCTCAGCGGCGTTGGCCCGCGCGTACTCAAGCTGTTCGCCCGCCTGCTTCCCGGACCGACGGAGGAGCCGCGCGTCATCGACCTGCTCTTCCACCTGCCCGCAGGGATTATCGACCGTAGCGACCGGCCGCTCATAGCCGAGGCGCGGGCCGGCGCCATCGTCACCCTCGACATAACCGTGCTGGCGCATGAGCCCCCGCCGCGTGGCCGCGCCCGCGTGCCCTACCGCATCCGCTGCGAGGACGGCAGCAGCGGCGTCATGCTGGTCTATTTCCATGCCCGGCCCGACTACCTGCAACGCCTGCTGCCGGTCGGCGCGCGGCGCCTCGTCTCCGGACGCTTCGACCTTTATGACGGGCTGGCCCAGATGACCCATCCCGATCATGTGGTCCCGCCTGAGGATGCGGCACGGATGCCCCTGATCGAGCCGGTTTATCCGCTCACCGCCGGCCTCTCCTCCAAGGTTGTGCTGAAAGCCGCCGCGCAAGCGCTGGAACGTCTTCCAGCCATCGATGAATGGCAGGACCCCGCCTGGCTCGACCGGCGCAAATGGCCGGCTTTTGCCCCGGCCCTTCGCCAGGCTCATGCGCCCTCAGCCCTTCCGGACCTCGAGCCGTCGCATCCTGCCCGCGCCCGCCTCGCCTTCGATGAACTGCTCGCCAACCAGCTTGCCCTGGCGCTGGTCAGAGGCCGCATCAAGAAGGCGTCGGGACGCCCGCTGAAAGGAGATGGTCAAATCCGCGCTGCCATTAACGCCGCCCTGCCCTACAGCCTCACCGGCGCGCAGCGCATGGCCCTCGCCGAAATCACCGCCGACATGGCTTCGCCCGACCGGATGCTGCGCCTGCTTCAGGGCGACGTGGGCAGCGGCAAGACAGTGGTGGCGCTCCATGCCATGGCAACTGCGGTGGAAGCCGGCGCACAGGCGGCGCTGATGGCGCCGACGGAGGTCCTCGCCCGTCAGCATCACAGGACCATCGCGCCGCTCGCGGAGAAAGCGGGTATGACTGTCGCCCTGCTCACCGGACGGGAAAAGGGTAAGACGCGGGAGAAACTCCTCGCCGGTTTTGCCGGTGGAGACATCCAGATCGCCATCGGCACCCATGCACTGTTCCAGGAGGATGTTGCCTTCCGCGATCTTGGCTTGGCCGTCGTTGATGAGCAGCACCGCTTTGGCGTCCACCAGAGGCTGGCGCTGCAGTCCAAGGGCCGGAGCGCCGCCGATATGTTGGTTATGACCGCAACGCCGATCCCCCGCACTCTTCTGATGACTCACTATGGTGACATGGACGTATCCCGCCTGCACGAGAAGCCCGCGGGAAGGCAGCCCGTGGCCACCCGGGCCCTGCCGCTCGAACGCATTGCCGAAGTCACAGATCGCCTCGCGTCGGCCATCCGGTCCGGAGCACAGGCCTACTGGGTCTGCCCCCTGGTCGAGGAATCCGAAAAGCTCGACGTCGCTGCCGCCGAGGAGCGATACGCCGCGCTTCAGAAGCAGTTTGGGCCGCGCGTTGCCCTGCTGCATGGCAAAATGCCCGCCGCCCGCAAGGACGAGGTAATGGCCGCCTTCGCCGCCGGCGACATCGCCATCCTGGTCGCCACCACCGTCATCGAAGTCGGCGTCGATGTGCCAAATGCCACGATCATGGTCATCGAACACGCAGAGCGCTTTGGCCTGTCGCAGCTGCACCAGCTCAGGGGACGCGTCGGCCGTGGCACGGGCAAGTCATCCTGCATACTGCTCTACCAGCAGCCCTTGGGCGAAACAGCGCGCTCGCGCATATCCATCCTGCGCCAGACCGAGGATGGCTTCCTCATCGCCGAGGAGGATCTGCGCCTGCGCGGCGGCGGCGAGCTGCTTGGCACCCGCCAGAGCGGCTTGCCCGCCTTCCGGCTGGCGGAGCTGCCCCGCGACGAGGAACTGCTGGCGGCGGCGCGCGACGACGCGCGGCTGATTCTGTCGCGAGATGCACGGTTGGAGGGCGCGCGCGGACAGGCGTTGCGGACGCTGCTCTATCTGTTCGGACGCGATGACGCGATCCGACTTCTTTCAGCGGGATGAAAAAGTTTCAGGCGGGCTTCTTTTCGCGCGGCCTCGTTTCGGACTTGGTCTCCTGGGGCGGCGCCTTTGCGTCTTCCGCAAGCTGCCGCAGCTTTGACTGGTATTTGGGCACGACGAGACCCGCCGAAATCACCAGTTTGGCGGCCTCCTCCACCGTCATCTCCAGAACTATGACATCCTTCTTTGGAACGAACAGCAGGAAGCCGGACGTGGGATTGGGCGTCGTCGGCAGGACGACGCTGAGGAAGGGTTCCCCGATGCCGGTCTTGTCGTCCACCTCGCCCTTCGTCTCCTTGGAGACAAACACAAGCGCATAGAGGCCCTTGCGCGGATATTCGATCAGCCCGACCTTCTGGAAGGTATTGCTGGACTGGGACAGCACCGTCTCGAAAATCTGCTTCAGGCCGCTGTAGACGTTTCGCACCACCGGCATCCGGTTCAGCAGCGTCTCGCCATAGCCGATGAGCGTGCGCCCGAACAGATTGGCGGTGAAACCGCCAATGACCGTGAGCCCGATGATGGCCACGATCAGTCCCACGCCCGGGACCGAGAACGGCAGGTAGGACTCTGGCAGATATTTTGTGGGCAGGAGCGGCTTGACCCAGGCGTCCACCAGGTTGACGAACCACCACACGATATAAAGCGTGATGCCGACCGGCCCCATGATGATGAGGCCGGTAAGGAAATAGTTTCGCAGGCGCGTGCTCAGCCTGACATTCGATGGGGACGCCGCTTCGGTCAGACGCCTGAGAGCGTCGTGCCTCTCCTGCTCCGTTGCCGGAGTCTTGCCGTCGCCGACATTGGCGGGATCTGTGTCCTTGCGGGGCATATTCCGGTCAACTGTCCTCTGGAAACCTGTCTCTGCCCTGCCTGAACGGGTCCAACGCTGCCGCGCATTGGCGACTTCCGACTTGCCGCCCGGCGTCGAATCCGCCTGCGGGGGGCGAAGTTCAGATTATCAGAGATACTGTCTTTGCGTCTCGGGTCAATGGCCATAAGCCCGGGCGCTTAAGGGCTCATCAGCTATTGTGCCGAGACGAAGCAATCCAGGCCCGCAGATTTGAATTCATTGCACAACCGCTGCGACTCCGTCTGGTTTGCGAAGGGCCCGATCTGCACCCTGTAGAAGATTCCCAGGCTGCCGAGGTCGGTCCGCTGGAAGATGGGCTGACGTCCCGCCAGCAGCGACTTGTGGCGGGCAGACAGCCTCGCCCATGAGGCTTGGGCCTCGGGCTCGCTCGGCAGCGCGGCAAGCTGGATGCGGTACCCACTGCCTCCCCCGGCCGCCGGTGCGGGCTGTGGCGCGGGCGCCGCGCGCGGCTGGGCGGCGGGCGGCGGCGCTGACGCGGTCTGCTGCCGGGCAGGCTCCACCTTCGTCTCCACCCACTGGGTCGCCGGCGCGTTCGAAGCGGGGGGATCGCTGCCGGTAATGTTGTCGGCGATGTTGCTGAAAAAGCGGCCAAGCCTTGTTCCGCCCGGCTCATCCTGGGCGGCCTGCTGCGCGGGCGCCTGACCCTGGTCTACCGAGGTAGACCAGCTCGGCGCGGCGGCAGGCGGCGCAGAGGACGGCCTTGACGCAGGAGCCGGCGGTGGCTCGCTCGGAGCGATAGTTGTGCGCAAGGTTGGCGGCGGTGGCGCTGGTTGCGGCCGCGCGGGCGGCGTATCCACGCGTGTGGAGAAACTTGTCGTCGGCGCCGGCGGCGCAGCGGCCACTTTCTGCTTTGGCTCCTCCCGCACGCTGGTCGAGAACACCGGGGGCGCTGGCGCGGGCGCCACCGGTTCGGGCGCGGGCGTCCTTGACGGTACCGGCGCCTGCCCCACGCGCGTCGAGAAGGACGGCACGTCGGCGCGGGCGGTCTGCGTATCGCCACCCTCGCCTGCCCGGCCGGCGGAAGCCACACTGGCGGTGCCTCCGTCGCGGAAGGCCGCCGTGCGAACCTGTTCCGCCTGGGCCCGCTCTTTTTCGTTCAGTCCCTTGAGAAAAAGTGCCCCGGTGAGATCGGTGATTGCCTGCTCAGGACGGCTGATCTCCTTGTAGGCAAGGCCGCGATAGTAGAGTGCCTTGGCCACCTGCTCGCCGGTCAGCGATTCCGCGTTCAATGCCCGCGTCAACGTCTGCACCGCCAGCCTGTGCTGGCCGGAGGTCTGCGACCTGATCCCCGTCTCGAGCAGCGCCTCCGCGTCGGCTTCCTGCGCACGCGCCGGCGCCGCCGCCAGCAGCGCAAGAAACAGGGCAATGGCGAATGGTCGGACCCAGCTCATTGAAACCGCGATGCGCCTCAGTCTGAATATTGCGGCAGCCGCCCCGGTGGTTGCCGGTGACAGGCCGGAATCAGCGTTCCAGATCAGGATATTCCGGCGAAAACAGGGCTGACGGCCAGATCTTATTCCACCGTGACCGACTTCGCCAGATTGCGAGGCTGGTCCACGTCTGTACCCATGAAAACAGCCGTGTGATAGGCCATCATTTGCATTGGCAGAGCATAAATCAGCGGGACGGCAATGTCGTGGACCCGGGGCATCCGGATCGCCGCCGCCGTGGCGCAGCCGATCTGCGCCGGCTCCGTGTCGCTCAGCAGGACGATCTGGCCGCCCCTTGCTGACACTTCCTGCATGTTGGACAGGGTCTTCTCGAACAAGGAATCCCTGGGCGCAGCCACGACCACCGGAACAGTCTCGTCCACCAGTGCGATAGGGCCGTGCTTGAGTTCGCCCGCGGCATAGCCTTCCGCGTGAATGTAGGAAATTTCCTTGAGTTTGAGCGCGCCTTCCATGGCGATCGGGTAGCTCGCGCCCCGTCCCAGATACAGCACATCCCGCGCCTTCGACAGCATCTGCGCCAGATCTGAATAGCCGCTCTCGTCCCGCAGCAGCGCCGACATATGCCGGGGCACTTCGATCAGCGCGCGCACAAGTTCGCCCTCGCGCTTCTCGTCAATTGCGCCGCGCGCGCGGCCGGCGGCTATGGCCAGGCAGGCGAGCACGGTCAGCTGGCAGGTGAAGGCCTTGGTCGAGGCGACGCCGATTTCAGGACCCGCCAGAGTGGGGAACACCACATCCGACTCCCGCGCGATCGAAGACTCCCGCACATTCACGATCGAACCGATATGCTGGCCCTGGGCGCGGCAATAGCGCAGCGTCGCCAGTGTGTCCGCGGTCTCTCCCGATTGCGAGACGAACAGCGACAAGCCGCTCTTTTCAAGCGGCACCTCGCGGTAGCGGAACTCCGAGGCGATATCGATCTCCACCGGCAAACGCGCGAATTTCTCGAACCAGTATTTCGCCACCTGCCCTGCATAATAGGCCGTGCCGCAAGCCGAGATGGACACGCGCGACAATTTGGCGAAGTCGAAGGGAAGCGCTCCAAACTGCACGCGCTGGTTGGCGAAATCGATGTAGTTGGCCAGCGTGTGGCTGACCACCTCGGGCTGCTCGTGAATTTCCTTGGCCATGAAATGGCGATGATTGCCCTTGTCCACCATCAGCGCCGAAGCGACGGACTTCTGCACTGGCCGCTCCACTGCCTTTCCATTGGCGTCGCGGATCGCCAACCCACGGCGCGTCAGCAGCGCCCAGTCGCCGTCGTCCAGATAGGTGATCGTGTCGGTGAAGGGTGCCAACGCGATGGCGTCTGATCCCAGATACATTTCTCCTTTGCCGAAACCGACCGCCAGCGGGCTGCCCTGCCGCGCCGCTACCATCAGGTCCTCGTGATCCTTGAAGATGATGGCGAGCGCGAATGCGCCTTCGAGCCGCTTCAGCGCGTGCTGGACGGCAATGGCCGGATCGTTACCGCGATTGAGTTCGCCTGTAATCAGATGGGCGATGACCTCGGTATCGGTATCCGTTGAGAAGTTTGCCCCTTCCGCCTCCAGTTCGCGGCGAAGCTCGCGATAATTCTCGATGATGCCATTGTGAACGACGCAGACCTTGTCGGTCATGTGCGGATGCGCGTTGTTCTCTGTCGGCGCGCCATGGGTCGCCCAGCGCGTATGGCCTATGCCAGTGATGCCGGACAGCGGCTCGCGCTGCAGCCTCGACTCCAGGTTGACGAGCTTTCCCTCGGCGCGCCGCCGCGCCAGCCGGCCATGTTCCAGCGTCGCCACGCCGGCGGAATCATAACCGCGATATTCCAGCCGCTTCAGGGCGTCGACCAGCTTGGCCGCCACCGGCTCGCGCCCGAGAATTCCAACGATTCCGCACATTTCGCTAAGCCCCAGTCCTCTACCCTTGCTGACTCCTAGCGGCCCGGATTGCCGTGCCGCAAATCACGTGCTGTTACTTTTTATTGCCTGCCTTGGCGCCCGTCTTGCGCTGCCGGCGCTGCCTCATCCGCGCCGCCCAGTCGGGCCGCTGGTCGAGGGGCGCCCGCGTCACCGCCAGCGCGTCCGCGGGAATGTCCTTGGTGATGACGCTCCCGGACCCCACATAGGCGCCGTCGCCGATCTTCACCGGCGCCACCAGCGCCGAGTTGGAGCCGATGAATGCGCCCGCGCCGATTTCGGTCCTGTGC
>JAYZVT010000050.1:0-4296 GCA_036155355.1 Pseudomonadota bacterium | reverse complement strand
AGGCGAGCTACGAGATGATCTTCCAACTCAATTTGAGCCTGCTTTCGGCGATCGCCTCGATCATCCTGCTGATTGCCCTGTCCATGCGCTCGTGGCGCGCCGGCCTCGTCAGTATCCTGCCTAACATCCTGCCAATCGCCGTCGCGGGCGCGTGGCTCTACTTGTCCGGACGCGGCCTGCAGTTCACCAGCGTCGTCGGCTTCACCATTGGCTTCGGCATCGCCGTGGATTCCACCATCCACGTGCTGAACGCCATTCGCGTCGAGCGCGGCGTCTCCAGGGCCAAGACGTCCGTTCTGGAGCGCGCCGTCCACAATGTCGGCCCCGCGCTCATTGTTTCGACCATCGTCCTGATCGCCGGCGTGTCCGCCACGCTCTTCTCCGAACTGCCCATCGTGCAGCTCTATGGCCAGATCGTCTCGCTGGTGCTGTTCACCGGCCTCATCACCGCGATGCTGTTCTTGCCGTCGCTGGTATCGCTGACCGGAACGGCGCTCAGGCGCTGGGGCGCCTTGCGCGAGCCCAAGGCAACGCCAAGGAAGGCGTGATCTGCTTCCAAGCTACTACCTGCAGAATTGCGGCATCCCCCGTGCTTTCTGTATCTCGCAATTGTCGCGACGTGCCTGTTCCTCCGAGCTAAGACCCTGTCTGCGGGCTGGCGCAGGCGCTATGGGCCGGGCGGCGCCACCGGCGGTGGATCCAGGCTTGCAAAATGAAGAAACTGGGTTCGAGAATTGGTTGTTGTTCAGACAATCTTCCGGTTTTGCTTGGGGAGTAGTGCGCGGCTCGGGAGCGGGGGCAGGCGCTGCGGGCGCCGGCGTGCGCGTAGCAACAGCAATGCATTTGCCGTTCCTGTCGAGGGATTGCCCAGCCCCGCAGGTCTTGGGCACGCACTGGTCGCCCTGGATCACCTCCAGCGGTGAGCAGGCCAGCGGGCACACCCGGGTAGTCTTGTCCTTCAGCGCGTCGATGGCTTCCTGTGAAGGTTCCAGCGCCGCCAGCTTGACCTTCGCGTGCTTGGCGAATTCTTCCAGCGCACTCTTGCCAAGCGCCCCCCAGTTACCGTCCACCTCACCTGGATCGCAGCCAACCCGCTTAAGCTCCGCCTGAAGCACCAGCGTCAACACACGCGGATCGGCGATGGCGCCGAACGCAGGCGGGGTAGCCGGTTCGACGGCGGCGACCTTCCTGCGCGCTTCTTCCTCGGCCTTTGCCTTTTCGCGCGCCTCTGCCTGCGCCTTCAGCTTCGCCTCATACTCCGCCAGCCGCTTCGCCATTTCGTCGCGTTCTTTCGTCAGGCGCTCCTGTTCGGCAATCTGCTTCAGGCGCTCTTCCTCGGTCTTCTTCTTTGCCGCTTCGATCTCAGCGGCGCGCAGGGCCTCCTGCTTCTTACGGTCGGCCTCGGCCAGGCTGGCCTTCTGCATTTCCGCGGATTCCTCTCTTGCGAACTTGTCCACCTGCAGTTTGGCCAAAGGCGCAAAGGCACCCTGTGGAAAGCGCTCCAGATAGACGTCGTAGGCTTCCTTCGTCCCCTGCTCCTTCGCCGACTGCCAGAAGGCCAGTTCGATGGTCTTATCCTCCGACATCGGATGAGACCGCACCACGGGAGCGGGCGCGTCCTTCTTGAAATGGAATGGTTGCGTCAGCGAAGAGTTGTCCCAAGGCACCTGTGCGCCCTTGGTGGCCTCGATCACGTCCTGCCGGACCTTGCGCATGACCAGCGCCACGTCCATGCCCGGTGTCTCGATATGCTTGAGCAGGCCGGAGGTGAACGGGCTGTTCGTGCCCTCCCCGTCAAAGGCGACATTTCCCGGTTGCGTGGCGAAGGCGATCATGGTGCCCACACCGGTCTCGACCCGCGCCAGGCCACGGCCGATGGAGGCCGAACGCGTTCCCATGGCGCGAGCAAGGTTCTTCGCCAGCGGATTGTCCCGGCAGGCGTCGAGAAAGACCAGATTTGTCTTCGCCGCCTGCTCCATGTGAGTGAGGATCGTCTCCAGCTTCAGCGCCTCGAACTCAAGATCGACCTCGCGCTTGAGCTGCGCGTCCACGGGCGCGAGATAGTTGCGGCCGTTCACCTGCAAGCCATGCCCGGCATAGAACAGCAGCGCCGTGTCGGCGCCTTCCAGCTTGTAGACATATTCGCGCAACGTCTTGCGCATCCCCGAATAGGTAAGGTCGGTGCCCTTGACCACCTCGAATTCCAGGGATTCCAGAACGCGGGACAGCGCGTCGGCGTCGTTCTTCGGGTTTTTCAGCGGCGTCGCGTGCTCATAGGCCGCGTTGCCGATCACCAGCGCCACGCGCTTCTCCGCATGGGCGGGCATCGCAATGCCAATCCAGATCAAACACAGAAGTAGGAACCTGCAGGCCATGCGCGGCATTTCTTGCTCCCCAGCAATGCCAAACCGAAACAGGTCGTCGTAAAATCTATTTCGCCGCCGATTTCGCCTCAAGCGAAATGAACGCTGCATGAACGCCGGCGGCGCGCCTGCCTAGGAGCCTGAATCTGCTTAGGATTGTTGAGGAGAATGGTGGGCGGTACTGGGATCGAACCAGTGACCCCTACGATGTCAACGTAGTGCTCTACCGCTGAGCTAACCGCCCGTCCCCGGCCGCTGGCGCGGCTCCCGTCGGGGACCTTCCAATATCGGAATCAACAGGGGGTGGCAAGCGCTCCGCCCTACCGCGCGGGCGGCCCCATGTCAGGCAGCGAGAAGGCGCTCGACCTCGTTCACCAGCTCGCGCAGGTGGAAGGGCTTGGAAAGAACCTTGGCTTCCTTGGGCGCGCGGTTGTCCGGATTGAGCGCCACCGCGGCGAAGCCGGTGATGAACATGATCTTCAGGTCCGGATCGAGTTCCGTGGCGCGGCGCGCCAGCTCGATACCATCCATCTCCGGCATGACGATATCGGTGAGCAGCAGCGTGAAGGGCTCTTCCTTCAGCCGCTCATATGCCTCCGAGCCGTTGCCGAAGGAAACGACGTCATAGCCGGCATTTTCCAGCGCCTTGACGAGGAATTTGCGCATGTCCGCATCGTCCTCGGCGAGCAGAATCCGATCCACCTGGCTGTCCCGTCCCTCGATGATTTTCATGTCTTCCCCCGGCAACTCAACGCGAATTAGAGGTCAATATCGTGGGAAAATCGTAAACACCGCAAGCCCGGATACACATCAAAGTTACCGGACCCTGCGTGCCCCCGCTCCAGCAGGAGAATGCTGGACAGCCCAAGCGTGGCTTGGCAAAGTTCGATGCTGCGTCCGGGGGGCAAGGTGATAAAGAGACTGTTTACCAGAGCGGGACTCCGGAAAGAAATGAACGCAGACGAAGCCGCTTGTTTCAGGGCGGAACTCACCCCCCCTTTTCTCATCGAGCGCCCGGCCCGGCCGCGCGCGCCCTTCGTCTTCAATTCGCCCCATAGCGGCCGCATCTACCCGAAGTCGTTCCTGTCCTCGTCGCGGCTCGATCCGCTGACGCTGCGCAAGTCCGAGGACAGCTTCGTGGAGCAGCTGTTTTCCGTGGTCGTGGACCGCGGCGCGCCGCTGATGCACGCCTGCTTTCCCCGCGCCTTTCTCGACGTCAACCGCGAGCCCTACGAACTCGATCCCGCGCTGATCGCAGACGCCCTGCCCGGCTACGCCAACACCCGTTCGGTTCGTGTTGTCGGCGGTCTGGGCACCATCGCCCGCATCGTCACCGAAACCGACGAGATCTACCGCGAGCCGATGACACTCGGCGCCGCGCTTGAGCGCATTAACACCCTGTATAAGCCCTATCACGACGCGCTGGGCGGCCTCGTTAGCGAATGCCGCGCCCGTTTCGGCGTGGCCATGTTGGTGGACTGCCACTCGATGCCGTCCAATTCCGTCGCCGAGCCCGGCGCGACCCGGCCGGATATCGTTCTCGGCGACCGTTTCGGTACGTCCTGCGACCCCGAACTGACCCGTTTCGCCGCCCAGCGGCTGCGCGACCTCGGTTTTGCGGTCGCTTTGAACAAACCCTATGCCGGGGGCTTCATAACCGAGCACTATGGGCGCCCCGAGCAAGGGCTGCACGCGATGCAGATCGAGGTCAACCGGGCTCTCTACATGGATGAGGGCAGCTTCGCCCAGACAGACGGCTTCGACGCGCTGCGGGCCAAACTGGGGATGCTGGTGGACGCCCTGTTCGAGGCGGCCCCGCAGATGCTGAAGGTGCCGAGAGCCGCAGCGGAATAATCTGGACTTGAGGCGAACAGCCCGGCGCAAAAAAGAAGGGCCGTTCGGGTTGCGAACGGCCCAAGTCTAGGGAGGAAAC
>JAYZVT010000049.1:0-4537 GCA_036155355.1 Pseudomonadota bacterium | reverse complement strand
AGCGGAAGGCGGCGCCTTCCTTGTGCATGTCGATGAAAATTTCTCCGAGCCGTCCGTCTTCATATTCGCCGGTGTGCAGGTAGACCTTGTGGCCGCCGACGATCGCTTTCTGGGTGTAGCTCTTGCGCCGGTCGGGCAGGCGCTCGCGCTTGGCGCGGGCACGCTCGATGACCCGCTCGACCACCCGCTCAACAATTTTTTCCGCCGCGACCTGCGCGCGGGCCTGCGCGGGCTTGTCGGCGGCAAGTGAGTCGAGGACCTCGTCCTGCTCGTCCTCGTCCACGGCCAGCACCTGGGCATTAAGCGGTTGCGACAATTTGGACCCGTCGCGGTAGAGCGCATTGGCCTTCAGGGCCAGACGCCAGGAGAGGAGATAGGCCTCCTTGCAGTCCTCGACGGTGGCGTCGTTGGGCATGTTGATGGTCTTGGAGATGGCGCCGGAGATGAATGGCTGCGCCGCTGCCATCATGTGGATGTGGCTGCCCCAGGAGAGGAAACGCTTGCCCTTGCGGCCGCAGGGATTGGCACAGTCGAAGACGGGCAGATGCTCGTCCCTGAGGCCCGGTGCGCCTTCGAGCGTCATGGCGCCGCAGCAGAACTCGTTGGCTGCGTCGACGTCGGCCCTGGAAAAGCCGATCTCGCCAAGCAGGTCGAAGTCAGGCGCGTTGAGGCGCGCTGCGTCAAGGCCAAGCGTCTCGACGCAGAAGTCCTCGCCCAGCGTCCACTTGTTGAATACGAACTTGATGTCGAAGGCCTGGCCCAGCGCCGCCTCGACGGCAGCGATGCGGGTCTCGTCGAAGCCTTTTGCCGCGAGCGTGGCATGGTTGACGCCCGGCGCACCCTTGAGCGTGCCGCGTCCCACCGCGTAGTCGATGATGGACTTGATGGCCTCGTGGTCATAGCCGAGCGCGGCCAGGGCCTGCGGCACCATGCGGTTGATGATCTTGAAATAGCCGCCGCCGGCCAGCTTCTTGAATTTTACCAGGGCGAAGTCGGGCTCGATGCCGGTGGTGTCGCAATCCATGACCAGGCCGATGGTCCCGGTCGGGGCGATGACCGTGGTCTGGGCGTTTCGGTAGCCATGCTTCTCGCCGAGGGCGAGGGCGCGGTCCCAGGCGAGGGTGGCGCGCTCGACCAGCAGCTTGTCAGTGCATGACGCCTGATCGAGGGCAACCGGCGTCGTGGACAGGCTCTCATAGTCATGGGGGAGGCCGTGGGCGGCGCGGCGATGATTGCGGATGACGCGCAGCATGTGCTCGCGGTTGTCGGCATAGCCGGAAAATGCGCCCAGCTCGCCCGCCATTTCGGCGGAGGTGGCGTAGCACACGCCGGTCATCAGCGCGGAGATGGCGCCGCAGATGGCGCGGCCCTCGGCCGAGTCATAGGGAATGCCGGAAGCCATCAGCAGGCCGCCGATGTTGGCGTAGCCCAGGCCGAGCGTGCGGAAGACATAGGACAGCTCGGCGATCTGGCGCGAGGGGAACTGCGCCATGAGCACGGAGATTTCCAGCACCAAAGTCCACAGACGTACGGCATGTTCAAAGCTGTCTACATCGAAGCCTTTGCCGTCCTTGCCCCTGAACATCATCAGGTTCAGCGAGGCGAGGTTGCAGGCCGTGTCGTCGAGGAACATGTATTCCGAGCACGGGTTGGACGCCCTGATCTCGCCGCTGGCGGGGCAGGTGTGCCAGTCGTTGATGGTGGTGTGGAACTGGATTCCCGGGTCGGCGCAGGCCCAGGCGGCGCTGCCGACCTGCTCCCACAATTCGCGCGCCTTAAGCGTCTGCGTCACCTTGCCGGTGGTGCGTCCCACCAGGTTCCAGTCGCCGTCCGATTCCACGGCATTGAGGAATTCGTCGGTAACGCGGACGGAGTTGTTCGAATTCTGGCCCGAAACCGTCAGATAGGCCTCGGAATCCCAGTCGGTGTTGTAGGTCTCGAAGGCAATGGTGGTGAAGCCCTGGCGCGCGAACTGGATGACGCACTGAATGTAGTTGTCGGCCACCTTGGCCCGGCGCGCGGCCTTGATTTCGCGCATCAGCGCAGGGTTCTTGCGCGGCTCAAAGCAGTCCTCGCCGTCGGCCTCGCAATTGACGCAGGCCTTCATGATGGCGTTCAGGCGCTCGGCGCAAATTTTCGAACCGGTGACGAGGGCGGCGACCTTCTGTTCCTCGCGCACCTTCCAGTTCACATAGGCCTCGATGTCGGGATGGTCGATGTCCACCACCACCATCTTGGCGGCCCGGCGGGTGGTACCGCCTGACTTGATAGCGCCGGCGGCGCGGTCGCCGATCTTGAGGAAGCTCATCAGACCGGAGGACTTGCCGCCGCCGGAAAGGGATTCGTTTTCGCCGCGCAGCTTGGAGAAGTTGGAGCCCGTGCCGGAGCCATATTTGAACAGGCGAGCTTCGCGGACCCACAGGTCCATGATGCCGTTCTCGTTGACCAGGTCGTCCTCGATGGACTGGATGAAGCAGGCGTGCGGCTGGGGATGCTCGTAGGCGGACTCCGAGCGGGTCAGCTTGCCGGTGACATGATCGACATAGAAGTGTCCCTGGCTCGGCCCATCGATGCCATAGGCCCAGTGCAGTCCGGTGTTGAACCATTGGGGCGAATTCGGTGCGGCGAATTGCATGGCGAGCATGTAGCAATGCTCGTCGAAGAAGGCGCGAGCGTCGGCCTCAGAGGAGAAGTAGCCGCCCTTCCAGCCCCAATAGGTCCAGGTGCCGGCGAGGCGGTCGAATACCTGCCGGGAATCGGTCTCGCCGGAATGGCGCGCGGCGGGCGGCAGATCAGCAAGCGCCGCCTCGTCGGCGACGCTGCGCCACAGCCATGAGGGGACAGAATTCTCCTCGACGCGCCTCAGCCGCGCCGGGACTCCGGCCTTGCGAAAGTATTTCTGCGCCAGGATGTCGGCGGCGACCTGGCTCCAATGGGCGGGGACGGAGAATTTCTCCAGCTTGAACACCGTCGAGCCGTCCGGATTGCGGATCTCGCTCGACGTCTCCCTGAATTCGATCGCCTGGTAGGGAGACTTGCCTTCAACCGTAAAACGCCGCTCGATCTTCATGTTCATTCCCCCGTTGCTTGGTGCACGATGACCCTTGCGGGCACGCGAAGTTGCGCTCCATGCCCCCAGCCATTCTGAATTGACGCCCTGATGACCCCGCCGGAATGACACCCCGCCTCCGGGGCATGGAAACCCCTGAAAACGGACATTTTTGTTGATGTTGCCGTTCCGTGCCGGACAACGATTCCGCCGCGGAGACCCCTGTTTCGGGCATTCCCGGACGGCATCGCTGCCGGATTTCCAAAAGTCTGCGATTCTGCCGCCATCGTCAAGATATTGCGATGTCGTGGTTAACAACCACTATATCTTGTAGGGCAAAAAGGGGGGACACCCTGTCGAAAAGGGGTGCGAAACGGCCGAAACTCTGTGGACGGGCGACCGGATGCGGCCCGGGCTCGCGTGGGATTTCAGGGATTTGGGATTGTCTATCCCGCCTGTGGGCAACCTACACCGATTCTCGACCGGGTTTAGCGGGCATTTACCTCGATCAGGCAAGTTTGGTGTTCCGCCAACCATTGCCCGCGCGAACTACCTGCAGCTTGGCCACGGGGCAGTAATAGTGAACAGGCACAGGGCCTACGGAAAATCCCCGGAACAACTGCATGTCGCCGTGGTGGACGCCAGGCGCGGCATGGGACAGGTGCTGCATTCAGCATTGATGGGCCTGGGCGTAGTTTCGATCGACTGTTACGAGAACAGCTCCGAGGCGCTCGGCGGACTGATCGAGTCGCCTGCGGACGTGATTTTCGTCCGTGACAATGCCGAACCGATCGACGGATACCTCTTCTGCGAATTGCTGCGCCGGAACGACATGGGTCCGTCGATGGATTCAGGTGTCATCATGATGGCGACACAGATTCGCCGCCGGCAGCTGGAAAAGTCACTCACGGCCGGGGCGCACCAGGTGATGGTGTTGCCGGTGTCGCCGGTCCAGCTTGAACGTCGGCTGAGGCTGCTCTGCTCAGATGAGCGCCAGTTCAAAACTGTAGCGTGCAAGCGGGTTATCGATGGTGCCAGTGAGCTGGTGACGCAGGTGCGCATGGCCGGACTGCTCGGCTCGGCGGCACCGGCAATGCTCCATGACAACCTGGCGTCTGCGCCGTCCGACGTGATCGAAATCTGAACGCCGCGGCGGGGCGGCTGGACATCAAAAAACGAAAGATGCAATAGTCCGCCCGGCAATTCACCGACGGCAGGCAAATGGGCATTTTCACAGAGATTTTCGCATGGTGGACGGGCAACACCATTGGCACCCGGCTATACACCCTGCGCAAGGGACAACATGTGGGGGATGACGAATTCGGCAACAGCTATTACCGCGAGCGGGGAGGGCAGCGCCGCTGGGTCATCTACAAGGATAGCTCCGAGGCGTCGCTTGTACCTCCGGACTGGCATGGCTGGCTGCATCATACGGTCGACACCCCTCCGACTGAGGAATCTTACAAGCCACGAAGCTGGTAAAAGCCC
>JAYZVT010000048.1:0-3600 GCA_036155355.1 Pseudomonadota bacterium | reverse complement strand
ACCACGGCGATCTCGATGAAATCGAGGAAAAAGCCGAGGACGAAAATTACGGCCATGACAATGAAGAACTGGCCCCAGAAGCCGCCCGGCATGCCGTTAAGGAAGTCGCGCACGAGATCCTCGCCGCCGAATCCGCGGAACGCAGCCGTCAGCATCGCCGCGCCGAGCAGGATGATGAACACGAGCGAGGTGGTCTTGGCGGTCTCCATCATCACGCCACGCAGGGTGTCTTCAATGACGAAAGTGCGCCATCCGCTCCAGATCAGCGCCCCGAGAAAGGCCGCCACGGCAATCATCGCGACGCAGAGCCACACGACGTCATCCGTAGAGTCGATCCTCTTGATATTGATCGGTTGAATCTTCACAACGACGGCGATCGCCAAAAGCGATGCGACGGCGAGAATTGCTGGCCAGAAGGCGCGCGGCTGACCGTCCTTCAGCCGATACCCGGCCATGATCATGGCGCCCGCCGCGCCGATGGCGCCCGCCTGGTTCACCGTCGCGATACCCATGATGATTGAGCCGAGCACTACGAAGATGAGCCCGAGCGGGGGCACGAGCGCCAGCACCACGCGCATGGCAAATTGCCTGTCATACTTGCCGTCGTAGGGAACCGCCGGAGCGACACTCGGCTTGACAAGCGCGAGAATGGCGATGAAGACGATATACACCGCCACGAGCAGCAAGCCGGGTATCAGCGCGCCGAGAAACATTTCGCCCGCGCTCGTGGAGGTCACGTCAAACTCCGACGGCATGGACAACTGCCCGGTGAAGTCCTTGTAGAGCGCCTTGCGCGAGGTGCTCGCCTGGTCCACCGCGCTCGACAGCTGGTCGGCGAGGATAATGAGCACGATCGACGGCGGAATGATCTGGCCGAGCGTACCTGATGCCGCGATCGTTCCTGTCGCGAGAGGATGCGAGTAGTTATTGCGCAGCATCGCCGGCAGAGAGATCAGGCCCATGGCCACCACTGTCGCGCCGACGATGCCTGTCGTTGCCGCCAGCAGGCCGCCGACGAACACCACCGAAATGCCAAGGCCGCCGCGCACCGGCCCGAAGAGCTGCGCCATCGTCACCAGCAGGTCTTCCGCGATGCGCGAGCGCTGCAGCATGATGCCCATGAACACGAACAGCGGAATGGCGATAAGCGTATCTCGCTCCGCCTCCCAGTAGATGCCCCGGAAGTTCGTGACGCCCGAGCTTAGCCAGTCGGCGGGGCCGCCTTGCGCGAAATAGGCGCTTGGATCGTCGGCGAACAGCCAGCCTGTCAGTGCCGCAAGGCCAACCGTCAGGATCGCCGATCCAGGCAGCGCGAAGGCGACCGGATAGCCGGATCCCAGTGCCGCGATCATGAGCAGGATCAGAATGCAGATGAAGAAGAGTTCCATGTTGGCCTTCCGCTACTCAGGATACGCCGGCTGACTCGGTTTGGAGGACGCGCTTGCCCGGTTCGCCCCGGTAGTCGGCGGCGCCCTCGAGGAAAGAGCCGGTAAACTGGATCAGCATGGTTATGGCGAAGATGCCGAGATAGCCCGCCATCCAGTATTTCACATACATGCCGAAGCCCGTCTGCGTCGTCTCGAACGCCAGAAGCGGACTGTTGATGATGGCTGACTTCGAGGCCATGCCGAGCACCATGATCACCCAGCAAAGGGCAAAACCTAGCACCACGGCTCCAACGGCGTTGATCAGTCCCCGCCTTCGGTCGTCAAACCCGGAATACAACACGTCCACACGGACGTGGCCGTCTTCGAACAGGGTATAGGCGCTGGCGAACAGGAACAGCGCCGCGTACCAGAAGCGGATCAGGTCCGACATGAACGCCTGCTCGTAGGAAAAAATGAAGCGCGTAATCACGATCAGCAGTTGGGATGCGACCACGAGAAACGCCAGCCAGTGAAAAGCAAGGCCCCGCGTCAGCGTAGCGATGACGATGGCGAGCGCCAGCATGGGGAAGTGGACCCACACGCCGCGATAGGCCGAGCGCCCAAGATCGGTGGCCAGCGGCTCTCCGAACAAGCCGGGGAGCATGCCCTCGACCCGCAGGAACGACACCACAGCGTCGGCCGTGCCAATCAGAAACACAGCCCAGAAGCTGACCCGCACGATGTAATTGACGATGCCATACATGATCGCACTGTCGGCACGCACCGGCCGGTCGCCCGTGCGATACGCGAAGGCGAGCGCTGCAGCCACACCGGCAACGTAGAACAACAACTGCACCCAGGCCAACGCCGTGCCCTCGCCTAGAACCGACATCGGTCCCGGCCAGTTGAGCCAGTTCGTCAGGTAATTATTCAAAATGAAAACGAAGGTGGCCGCGACAATTGCCCAGGCAAAACCGCGCAACGCGATGCTAACGGTATCGGCAGCCCGCATGGCCCGAGACGCGCCACGCGCCCGGACTTGACCCTTTTCAGCCATCCCCCGAACCTTCAAGACAGGGACGGGGCCATGGCCCCGTCCCTTAAGCTGCGAATTGGCCTAGCCGATCTTCAGCACGCGGTTGCGCTGGATCGTGTAGGCGGTGTCGGACAACGAAATCCAGCTGCCGACGTCCTGGCGCGCCTTGGCGAAGCTGTCGTGGATCTTTGCCGCCAGCGGGCTGTGCTGACGGGTCTCGTCGAACACCTGCTGCGCCGCCTTGCCGAATGCGTCATACACTTCGTCGTTGAACTTCTTCAACTTGACGCCGTGCTCCTTGATCAGCTTGGTCAGGTAGGTACCGTTGTTGGCGTTGGTCTCGGCCATCTGTCGCGCATTTTCCTCATTGCACGCGGCTTCGATGATCGCCTGGTCGGTCTTGGACAGCTTGCTCCACCAGGACTTGTTCATGCCCAGCGTCAACTGCGACGCCGGCTCATGCATGCCCGGATAGTAGTAGTACTTCGCCGCCTCATAGAACTTGAGGAAGTAGTCGTTGTAGGGGCCGACCCACTCGGTGGCGTCGATAGCGCCGGAGACGAGGTTTTCGTAGATCAGGCCGCCCGGCAGCGCCACCACGGAAGCGCCGAGCTTACCCAGCACGTCGCCGCCCAGACCCGGAATACGCATCTTCAGGCCCTTGAAGTCGCTGGCGGAATTGATTTCCTTGTTGAACCAGCCGCCCATCTGCACGCCGGTGTTGCCGCAGGCATGGCACTTGATGCCAAACCCGTCACCCAACTCGTCATGCAACTCCTTACCGCCCATGAACTTCATCCAGGCTTCCATCTCCGAGAAGACGAGCCCAAACGGCACGGCAGTGTAGTACGCCCAGCCGGCATGCTTGCCCTTCCAGTAATAGTCGGCCGCGATGTACGCCTGTGCATTACCCGAAGCCACCGCGTCGAAGGAGTCGAAAGCACCGACCTTTTCGCCGGCGGCGTAATAGGTCGTCTTGACACGGCCTTCGGTCAGCTCGGGAATGCGGGCTGCCAGGCGCTGCGCGCTGATGCCCAGACCCGGGAAGTCGCGCGGCCAGGTGGAAACGATCACCATTTCATTGACGCTTTGCGCGATCGCCGGCTTGGCCAGCGTGCTCGCGGCGGCGACGCCCGCCAGGGCGCCCGAGGTCTTCAGAAAACTACGACGGTCCATCAACTGTCCTCCCATTGCACA
>JAYZVT010000047.1:0-3114 GCA_036155355.1 Pseudomonadota bacterium | reverse complement strand
GGAAGACATTGAAGTCTATGGCGACGACAAGCGCGGCAAGCCGGTCGCCACGCTGCATACGCTGCGTCAGCAGATGGCCCGCGAGCGCCAGCGCGCCAACCACGCGCTCGCCGACTTCATCGCGCCGAAGGAGACCGGCCTCGCCGACCATATCGGCGGTTTCGCCGTGACCGCCGGGCTGGGCGAGGAAAGGCATCTGGAGTCTTTCCGGAAGGCGCATGACGACTATTCCGGCATTCTGCTCAAGGCGCTCGCGGACCGGCTGGCCGAGGCCTTCGCCGAACACATGCATGAGCGCGTGCGGCGCGAGCTTTGGGGCTATGCGCCCGGCGAGAGCTTCAGCAACGAAGAACTGATTGCTGAATCCTATCAGGGCATTCGGCCCGCGCCCGGATATCCCGCTCAACCCGACCACACGGAAAAGGCGACGCTGTTCCTGCTGCTCGATGCTGAAAAGGCGGCGGGCATCAAGCTCACCGAAAGCTTCGCCATGTGGCCAGGCTCGTCGGTATCGGGGCTCTACTTCTCTCATCCGGACAGCCAGTATTTCGGTGTCGGGCGAATCGAGCGCGATCAGGTGGAGGACTATGCCGCGCGCAAGGGCTGGACAGTGGCTGAGGCCGAACGCTGGCTCGCGCCAATCCTGAACTACGACCCCCGCGCGGCCGAGACGGAGGCCGCGTGAGCGGCGTGCTTGATGTCGCGCGGCTGAGGGCCGAGACGCCGGGCACAGCCCATTGCATCCATCTGAACAATGCGGGCGCCGCACTGATGCCGCAACCGGTCATCGATGCGGTGCAGGAGCATGTGGCGCTGGAGGCGCATGTGGGCGGCCATGCGGCGGCCGCGCGCAGGAAGGCCGAGTGCGAAGCGGTCTATGCTTCGCTTGCCCGGCTCATCAATGCCCAGCCCGACGAAATTGCCATCATGGACAGCCATACGCGCGCCTGGCAGATGGCGTTCTACGGTCTCAGCTTCGGGGAAGGCGACCGCATCCTCACGTCACGCGCGGAATATGGCGCCAATTACGTTGCCTTCCTGCAGATGCGCCGGCGCAGCGGCTGCGTCATCGAAGTGATCCCGGACGACGGCGAGGGGGCGAGCGATCCGGCGGCACTGGACCGCATGATCGACGGGCGGGTGAAGCTGATTGCCGTGACGTGGCTGCCCACGAATGGAGGCCTGATCAACCCCGCCGCCGAGATCGGCCGCGTGACGCGCCGGCACGGCATTCCCTACCTGCTCGATGCCTGCCAGGCAGTCGGCCAGATGCCCGTGGACGTGGCGGAACTGGGTTGCGACTTTCTCACCGGGGCGGGACGCAAGTGGCTGCGCGGTCCGCGCGGCACGGGCTTTCTCTATGTGAAACGGGAGATGCTGACGCGGGTCGAGCCGGCCATGCTCGACCATACCGGTGCGCGCTGGACCGGCCCGGACAGCTTCGAAATGCAGCCCGGGGCACGCCGCTACGAGGTTTTCGAGCACGCGCCGGCGCTTCGCCTGGGGCTTGGAAAGGCGGTCGATTACGCCCTCGAAGCCGGCATCGAAAACATCGAATCCGCGATCAGGCAGTTTTCTTCGCACTTGCGAGAAGAATTGAAGAAAGTTGTGGGCGTAACGGTCCACGACAGGGGTCCAGAGCTGTCCGGCCTGGTCACGCTGTCTCACAGGGACGTGCCGGCCGACAGGTTGAAATCAGCCCTTGAGGGGGCCGGCATCAATGCCTCGATATCGCGGCCCGACGGGGCTCTGCTGGATGCCATAGACCGCGAGCTGCCGGACATGCTGCGCTTGTCCCCCCATTGCTACAACACCTGGGAGGAGCTTGAGGCTGCCCTGCGTGCGATCCGCGAGGCCGGATGAAGCGCGAATCTTAAATCTCTGACAATGCAATAAAAAAGACCCCGCCCGAAGGCGGGGTCTTTCTATTGATGCTGGGCGGGAGGGCCTGAGCTTGTTACGCGAGAAACACAGGCACGAAGCGCGTCAGACCATCCCGAACACAATTGCCGCCACGAATGCGAAGGCGACAAACGCCATTACGACGGTCAGGCTTTGAGTGAATTCCATCGGGAGCCTCCTTCCGGTGGACTGGGCCTCGTTGCCTCTGAAAAGAGTCTAGGAGGGGTCCGGGTTCCCGCCAAACGAATTGAGTAGTGCAATGCGATATTTTCGCTGCTTTGCAGCAAAAAACGCGCTTCGGATAGCGAGACAAGGGGGTTCAGAAACCGAGACGGGCGAGCAAAAGCACCGCCAGCAAAAGCAGGACACCCAGTACCGTTTTGCGAAACTGTTCCGGTGGCAGGAGCCGCCGCACCCGCGTCCCCAGCGCGACGCCGGCAAGAACTGGCAGGAGGCCGAGGACTGAGACAAATGCCCGTTCGCCTGTCAGCAGTCCGAGCTTGGACAGGCCGATAGCCATAATGGCGCTGGCGAAGGTGAAGGAGATGTTGAGCGTCTGGATAAACTGGGCCGGTGTGAGGGGCAGGGCCAGTAGGTAAGGCAGCACCGGCATCACCTGCGAGCCGGTGAGGCCGTTGACCACGGCTGTGAGGAATCCGACCGGAGCAGCGAGCGGCCGTTCGAGGGCGGGACGCAGCCGCCAGTCAGGCCGTCCCAGCGCGAACAGGCAATAGGCTATCAGTACCAGCCCGAGGGCTGCCGTGGCGACGCGGGCATCGATGACGACGAGCAGATACAGGCCGGCGGCAATGCCCGGCACCGATGCCAGATACATGGGCCAGAAACGAATGGTCATCTCGCGGAAGTGGCCGCTCGTGGCCATGACGAACAAGTTGCTGGAGACCGATGGCAGCAGCACCAGCGGCAGCGCCTCCTTCAGACCAAGGCCCAGAACGAGAATAGGCAGACAGGTGCTGGAGAAGCCGAGTCCCGTCGTTCCCTTGACGAAAGCGGCAATGAAATAGGCGGTGAAGGCGAGGGCGATCGTGGTGGCGTCCATTGGCGGACGGTTCCTCAGCGCGAATGCGCGAGCCGGCGTGAGGTTTCCGACTAGGCTCATAGGCACGGGGCGTCAAGCACGACTGTGAAAGCCTGCCAGATTAGGCTTGCAATGGCGGTCCCGGCCCGGCAGTTCTGGAAGGGATGTCAAGT
>JAYZVT010000046.1:0-3627 GCA_036155355.1 Pseudomonadota bacterium | reverse complement strand
TCAGCGCCGCGATCAGCCGCAACCCGGTGGAGCCGTTCGACGCCATGTCGAAGCCGTCGGGCACGCCCTTGCCGTCGTCGGTGACGCTCAGCTTCACGCGGTCGCCGTCTCCCGCGCTCGATGTCGCCTTCTTCAGCGATATGGTCACGCGGCCGGACCGGCCCGGCCGGAAAGCGTGCTTGTGGGCGTTCGAAATCAGCTCGTTGAGGATGAGCCCCAGCGAAATCGAATGGGCGATGGACAAGAACGCATCCGCTGCCGAAGCGTCGATGCGAATGCGCACGTCGGTGGCGCCGCGATAGACGCGACCGAGCAAACGAGCCAGTTCGCGGATGAAATGTCCCAGGTTGGGAGATTTGTCGTTATATTCTTCGTAGAGCAGCCGGTGGATCTCCGCCAGCGCCATCACCCGGCCCGAGAGGCCCTTCAGCCGCTCCTGCGCATCCTCGGGACTGAGCCGCCGCGACCCGATCTCCAGCATGGACAACACCATCTGGAAGTTGTTCTTCACCCGGTGGTTCAGCTCGCGGATCAGCACGTCGCCGCGCTCGACCTGGCCGGAGAGACTGCCCTGCTCGTCTTCCAAAGTCTCCACCATGTCGTCGAAGGCTTCCGCCAGTTCTCCGATCTCGTGCTCGTCATAGGGCACGTCGCTGCGCTCGCTGAGGTCACCCGCCGCCACCGCCTCCGTCGAGCGCGTCAGCGAGCGCACATAGCGCGCCACGAACATTTCCGCCGCGAAGCCCGCCGCCAGCAGCGCCAGCGCCAGCACCGTCAGCGGCGCGGCGACGGTGCTGAGCAGCGCGTCACCATATTCCACATGCTCCGCATAGCGCGGTGAACCGACCGCGATCACCAAGCCGCCCGACTCCGTCGCCTTGAACCCATAGACGCGCGGGCTGCCAGAGGTGTCGTCGGCGCGCAGGACTCCTTCCGGCAACGACGCCATCTGCTCGCGCGAGGGCTGCGAGGGTGCCGCCGCCTCCTTGGTGCCCGTGTCCTGCGAGGCGAAGTTGTGCGACAGCAGCGTGCCCTTCGCATCGAAGGCGGAAATGGTCATCCGCTCGGGCAGCTTCACCGTGGCGGCAACGAAGTCGATCCATCGCATGTCGATGCCGAGCGCGGCGAAGCCCGCGAAGCTGCCGTCGGGATTTGACAGCGGCAGCGCAGCGGTGACGACAGCCTTGCCTCCCGCGCCGACCGCATATGCGCCGAGCACGAACTTGCGCGCCTCGCGGCCCTTCGCGAACCAGCTCTCGCGCGACGCATCGGCGGGAATGCCTTCGGGGTTGGCGCCGCACAGCAGCTTCCCGTCCGCGCCGAATATGGCGATGCCGGTGAAAGCCGTCTGATCCTTCGGCAGCGAAGCTACGGCCGCCTCGCATGCGCCTCCTCGCGCAGCGACGGCCTCCAGCAGCACGCGGGCCTTTTCCAGCACCACGTCGTGCTGCGCCGCACCGATGCGGGCCAGCCGCTCAACCGTCAGCTCGATCTGGCGGGTCTGGTCAACGATCTTGCTCGCGGCGAGCGAGAACGCGACTGCAATGCCCGGCAGGGCAGCCAGGCAGACGATCAGCAGAATTCGCTGACGCAGCGACAGACCCGCCGCCAGGCTGCGAAACCTGTTGGCCAGCCGGGCCGCGCCACTCTCGTCCAGTCCCGTGGTCGCCGTTGACACCTGTCCCAATCTCCGGCCGCGCGTCCATTCACGCGGAAAGCCGCGCCCATTCGCCACAATTTCGAGCAATTCCTGAAACTTGTAACAGACATTGTCAGCCAATGTTAGCGCGCTTTGCCCCGCTTGGCGGCGACCGCGCGCTTGACGCACCCGGCCGGACGGCCCATATAGCGCCTATTCGAACTTGCGCACTGCCTTGCTGCATTGGCCGCTAGCGGCCCCTTTTCAAGACATCGCTGAATTCGGATATCCGCCCGCGCGATGGTCGTGCGGGCAACACGCGATTCGCGTTGTTTTCTCAAGGAGGCCCTCATGGCCACAGGTACAGTGAAGTTCTTCAACACCACGCGCGGCTTCGGCTTCATCCAGCCCGACGACGGGGGCAATGACGTTTTCGTTCATGCTACCGCAGTCGAGAAGGCTGGCATGTCGTCTCTCGCGGAAGGTCAGAAGATCAAATACGAGGTCAAGACCGACGAGCGCTCAAACAAGCCGTCGGCCGTCAATCTCCAGAACGCCTGACCAACTGGTCAGTCCGTCTGCGCCCGGCGCCTCTGCGCCGGGCGATTTGTTTCAACACAATCCGCGAGCGAGGCCTCCGGACAACCGGTGATCGCGAAGGAGAGGTCCACTGCAGGTTTTTGTCCGCGACAACAATGTAGACCAGGCCCTTCGGGTCCTGAAGAAAAAGCTGCAACGCGAGGGCCTGTTCCGAGAACTGAAGCGGCGCAAGGCTTATGAAAAGCCGTCCGAGAGACGCGCCCGTAAAGCTGGCGAGGCCGTACGCCGGGCGCGCAAGGCCGCCCGCAAGCAGGCCCAGCGCGAAGGTCTCATCGCCAAGCCCAAGGCGCGCCGCGCCCGCTAGGCTCCGCCCGCCCCGGTTGACATGCGTCAAGGCGCGGTACCGGCGAAAGGGCACACTGCGCTCCTGTGCAACTGACGCAGAAGAGGCGCATCCATGACACGCAACGTTGGCGGCATCGACCGGCTGCTGCGGCTCGCCCTCGGCGCGGCACTTATCGCCTACGCCATACCCCTCGGCTTCCCGCAGACAGGATGGAACTGGATCGGCTGGATCGGCGTCATCCCGCTGGCGACGGCGCTCCTGGCGACGTGCCCGGCCTACAGCATTTTCGGGATTTCCACTTGCAGGCGGTAGCGCCGCCGGCGGCGAGCCTCAGCAGCCGCGCTCCTTGAGCAGTTCCTTGACGGTCTGGCCGGCCTTGCCGAAGTCCATGCGGCCGGCATAGCGCTCCTTGAGGACGCCCATGACCTTGCCCATGTCCTTCAGGCCTTCGCAGCCAAGCTCGTCCATCACCGAGGCAACCGCCTTGCGCGACTCTTTCTCGTCCAGCTGCTTGGGCAGGAACGACTGGATGATATCGATTTCTTCCTGTTCCTGCTGGGCGAGTTCGGGACGGTTGCCCTTCTGGTAGATGTCGATAGATTCCCGCCGCTGCTTCACCATCTTGGACAGGATGTCCAACAACTCCGCGTCGCTGACCTTGTCCTTGCCTGCGCCGCGCGCGGCGATGTCGCGGTCCTTGATGGCCGCGTTGATCAGGCGAAGGGTAGACATGCGGCGCTTGTCCTGCGCCTTGACGGCGGCCTTCAGCGCCTCGTTGATGGCCTCTCGCATGAATCCTGGAATGTTTGCTGTTGAAGGCGCCTAGCCTAATCCAAGCCGGTCGCAAATGCCAATCGGTTTTTCGAGAATAACCTGTTGATATAACTAAACAAAAATAATTCGCCCGCCGTTGACCGACTCTGCCCTATACCTTAGGCTCGCGCGCGTTTGAGGCCCCCCGGGACTGCATTTTGATGACCGACAAAGCTGCGAGGGAACCCGCGAAAGGCGCTTCCGGCGCCTGGACGGAGCCCGTGCCGACTGCTGTTCTGGTGCTAGCCAATGGCACCGTCATCAGGGGAGCGGGCCTCGGCGCGACCGG
>JAYZVT010000045.1:0-2635 GCA_036155355.1 Pseudomonadota bacterium | reverse complement strand
CGGCTGAGGAAGGCGGCGCGCTAGCTTCTAGAGAATGAACTTCGACAGGTCGGCGTTCTTGGCCAGGTCGCCGATATTGTCGCGGACATATTTCTCGTCGATGACGAGCTTCTCGCCGTCCTTGTCCGAGGCGTTGAAGGAGATATCGTCGAGGACGCGCTCCATCACCGTCATCAGCCGCCGCGCGCCGATGTTCTCCACATTCTCGTTCACCTCCACGGCGATGTCGGCGATGGCGTCGACGGCGCTGTCGGCGAACTCCAGCTCCACGCCCTCCGTCGCCATCAGCGCCACATACTGCTTGATGAGGCTCGCCTGAGGCTCGGTGAGGATGCGCTTGAAGTCCTCCTTGGTGAGGGCGCGCAGCTCAACGCGAATAGGTAGGCGGCCCTGAAGCTCGGGCAGCAGGTCCGACGGTTTGGCCACGTGGAAGGCGCCACTCGCAATGAAGAGGATATGGTCCGTCTTCACCGGTCCATATTTGGTCGAGACGGTGGTGCCCTCGATGAGCGGCAGCAGGTCGCGCTGCACGCCCTCGCGGCTCACATCGGCGCCGACGCGTTCGGAACGGGCGCATATCTTGTCGATCTCGTCGAGGAAGACGATGCCGTCATTCTCCACGGACCGGATGGCTTCCAGCACGATCTGGTCCTGGTCGAGCAACTTGTCGGATTCCTCCGCCAGCAGCAGGCCGTAGCTGTCGCGCACGCTGACCTTGCGGGGCTTGGTGCGTTGGCCGAAGGCCTTGCCCATGATGTCGTTCAGATTGATCATGCCGACCTGTCCCGGCATACCGGGAATGTCCATGGTCGGCATCGACATACCCGTGTCGGCCACCTGGATCTCGATTTCCTTTTCGTCCAGTTCGCCCGTGCGCAGCTTCTTGCGGAAGCTCTCGCGTGTCGCGGGCTGCGCTCCCTTGCCGGTAAGCGCGTCGATGACGCGTTCCTCGGCATTGAGATGCGCCTTGGCCTCGACTTCCTTGCGCTTCATGTCGCGCACCATGCCGATGGCGGCCTCGGTGAGGTCGCGCACGATCTGGTCCACGTCGCGGCCGACATAGCCGACCTCGGTGAACTTTGTCGCCTCCACCTTCAGGAAGGGCGCATTGGCGAGCCTGGCCAGCCGCCGTGAAATCTCGGTCTTGCCCACGCCGGTCGGGCCGATCATGAGGATGTTCTTGGGCAGCACTTCCTCGCGCATCTCGCCTTCGAGCTGCTGGCGGCGCCAACGGTTGCGCAGGGCGATGGCGACGGCGCGCTTGGCGTCCTTCTGGCCGATGATGTAGCGGTCCAGCTCGGAGACGATTTCGCGGGGAGAGAAATTGGTCATTGGTCTGCTTCGTTCTCTTTCACGTCAAACTGCATGATCAGTGTGTCACCGGTGCGGCCCAGGAGTTCCGGTATCGGGCGATAGCCTGCCTTCTCGTAGGCGCGCACGGCGCGGGTGTTCTGCGGATCCGGATCGATGATGATGCTCCGGTATCCCCGCGCCACCAGCCGCCGGGTGAAATCACTCAGTACCGCCGATCCGATGCCGCGCGAGAGCAAGTCCGGCTGGCCGATGCAGAGGTCCACGCCGATGGTCTCTGCGGAAAGCTCGGCCAGCCACGGGTGGCCGGCGATCCAGGTCTCGTTCTGATGGTGGCCGAAGAACCAATACTGGATGTAGCCCGCCAGGATACCGTCCGACGAGAAGATGAAAGGGCGCGACGTATCGCGGCCTTCCACCATGTCGCGGATGTAGCCCAGTTCCTCCCCGGGGTCGCCCCACCATTCGCTGATGTGGGGCTGGTTCAGCCAGCCTTCGAGCAATCCATAGTGCTCTCGGGCGACGGGAGCGTAAGCGAACTCCGGCACTGGCTCACTCCGCATCCAGTGTCTCGACCACCACGTTGTCGTTGGTGTAGACGCAAATCTCCGCCGCGATCTTCATGGCCCTGCGGGCGATGTCCTCCGCGCTCAGCTTCTGGTCGATCAGGGCGCGGGCGGCGGCGAGCGCATAATTGCCGCCCGAGCCGATGCCCATGAGCCCGTTCTCGGGCTCCAGCACGTCGCCGGTCCCGGTCAGCACCAGCGACTCGGTCTTGTCGGCGACGATCATCATGGCTTCAAGGCGGCGCAGATAGCGGTCCGTGCGCCAGTCCTTGGCCAGTTCCACGCAGGCGCGCTTGAGCTGGTCGGGAAAGCGCTCCAGCTTGCTCTCCAGGCGCTCGAACAGGGTAAAGGCATCGGCGGTGGAACCGGCGAATCCGGCGATGACATTGCCCTTTCCCAGCGGCCGCACCTTGCGGGCATTGGCCTTGATGACGGTCTGGCCGAGGCTAACCTGGCCGTCGCCGGCGATCACCACCTTGCCGCCCTTGCGCACGGTCAGGATCGTTGTGCCGTGCCAGTTTTGCGCGGACTCGTGGTGGGAACTGTTCATCATGGGTACCGTCAGCCCATATCGGCACGCACGGCCGGCAAGTCAAGGGCGGCCGGCCGGCAGGGTGAACCGCAACATCCCGTTAACCCGCGCTCAATGGGCCGGAAACCCTGTTTACCATGCGATGTGGCGCGGCGGCCCGCGACCTGCTAAAGGCTGGCGCTTCTTTGCCCCGAACCACGGCGGAACGAAGGACCTTCCCATGCGC
>JAYZVT010000044.1:0-3949 GCA_036155355.1 Pseudomonadota bacterium | reverse complement strand
ATTTCCTCGAATGTGAGGACTCCGCGCGCCTTCTTGCCGTTGATGAAGAAGGTCGGCGTCCCCACAACGCCGAACTGACGTCCCCGCTCTTTCACCCAAACAAGTCCGTCAATTATCGTTTGATTCGCGAGGCAACTGTCAAATTTATCGCGCGGCATACCGGTTTGTGCAGCGACTTTGTAGATGGCGTCGGGGCGGACTTCCTGGGATATCCACACCTCCCGCTGCACCAGGTATTTCTCGAACAGGGTGAAATAGTCCTTTTCCGGCGCGCAGCGTGTCACCACTGCCGCCGCCGCCGCCGTGCGTCCGATGGGGAATTCGCGCACGATATAGCGGACCTTGCCGGTGTCGATGTAGGCCTTCTTCAGCTTCGGATAGGTATTCTTGTGGAACTGGTTGCAATAGGGGCATGTCAGCGACGCATATTCGATGATCGTGACGGGAGCGTCGGCGCGTCCCTGGAACTTGTCGCCGAGCGGGCCTTCCTTCATCAGTTCCGCGAGCGGGATTTCACCTTCCGCCAGCGCCTCCGCGCCTGCTGTCTCCTTGCCCGCGCCGCCCGAGCTGCAGCCGGCCAGGCCGGCCGTGTACAGGGCCGACAGTCCTGCGACGAATGCGCGGCGGTGGATCATGCCCCGGCCTTTCGGTCCCCGGCGAACATCAGCTCTTGAAATGGGGCGCCAGCACACGATCCAGCTCGGCGCTGTCCCGGATGCCCTTCACCGCCTTGCCGTTGATGAAGAATGTTGGCGTTGAATTGACACCAAACTTCTCATTGCCGCGCTTGCGCGCCGCGTCAATGCCATTAACGACTTCGGTGTTGTTCATGCAGTCTTCGAAGGTCTTCTCGGTGAACCCGGCCTGCTTGGCCATGTTGAACAGCCGGTCGCGGGGCTGGCCTTCCCCGAACGCCCATGCCTGTTGGCGCTCATACATCAGCTCTATGAAAGGATAATACTTGTCGGGTCCGGCGCAGCGCGCCAGTGCGAAGCCCGCGAAGGCAAGATTGTCGAGCGGGAACTCGCGGATGATGTATTTGACCTTGCCCGTGTCGATATACTTGCTCTTCAGCGTCGGCAGCACGTCCTTGTGGAAGCTCGCGCAATGCGGGCAGGTGAGGGACGAATACTCGATGAACGTCACGGGCGCGTCCGCCGACCCCTGAACATGGTCCGGCAGGGCCCCCGCCTGCATCACGTCGCCGCCAGTTTCGAAGCTGAATTCAAGAAAATAATAGGCAGCGCCTGCCACAGCGAGCGCGGCGGCTCCGCCGATGAGGAGTGTGCGACGGGAGACGCCACCGGCGTCCTTGGTGCTCGACTTATCCAAGATACTGTCTCCTGCTCGATTTGATCGGTTATGTCGGCCCAATGCGGGGCCGCCCGGCGAAATTGCCGCTACCTTCCATTATTTGGGGTACGCAAGGCAAGTGCGGCCCGCGAGGGCTCACGGCACCGTGTTTTCAGCCCTTTTGATCCGCGTCGATTTGCGCGGCCAGCCTGCCCAGCGCCTGATTAAGCGGCTCGTCCTCAATACCCTCTATGTCTCTGATCGGCAATTCTGGCACGGGCCTCTTGGCCTGCGCGGCGCTATTGCCTCGACCGATCGGCGCCTGTAGCAGGCGTAACTCGGTGATCGCGCCGTAACCGAAATAGGTGTTAAGGCGGTCGAGCAACTGGGCGGCCATGAACTGCACTTCCAGCGCGCGAGGCCCTTCGGTGCGCAGCACCAATGTCGCGCCGCGTTCGCTCCGGACATCCGGGCCGCCCGGCTCACTCTTACGCTTCGGCCAGACGATGCGCTCGGGCCGTGTGAAAGAAGCGAGGTCAGCGCCGGAGATGTCGCGCCAGTTGGTGAGCAACTCCGCGGACGGAAAGCCATGCGCCTCGAAAGCGGCTTTTGCCACCTGCGGCACGAATGCGCCAAGTGTTTTGGGGCCGCGCCTGCGCGCCGTGTCCCGCTGCGACATTGCCTGACAAGCCTCCGGCTATCCACGATCGACGCTTCTGCCTAGCATGGACGCCGGTACGCGGCGAGACGGATTGGCAATGCAGGAACAGCCCGGGGATAACTTGGAAGCCCGATCAGTGAGCAAGGCGCTGTTGCGCTGGTATGACCGGTCGCGCCGCAACCTTCCCTGGCGCGCTCCGCCAGGCGGGCGGCCCGATCCCTATGCGGTTTGGCTCAGCGAGGTCATGCTGCAGCAGACCACCGTGAAAGCTGTCATTCCCTATTATGATGCCTTTCTGGGACGCTGGCCCGACATACGAAAACTTGCCACGGCGCCGCTCGAGGATGTGTTGGCCGCCTGGGCAGGCCTTGGCTACTACACCCGCGCCCGCAAACTGCATGAATGCGCCTGTGCCGTCGTCGAACGGCACGGCGGACACTTTCCAGAAGTCGAAGCCGATCTGCTCGCCCTGCCGGGGATCGGCCCCTACACCGCTGCGGCGATAGCGGCCATCGCCTTCGACCGGCCGGCGACCGTGGTGGACGGAAATGTGGAGCGCGTCGTCGCGCGGCTCTTCGCGGTCGAGCGGCCGTTGCCCGATGCCAAGCCGGAGCTGCGCCGGCTCGCCGCGACGCTCACACCGACGCGAAGGCCGGGAGATTTCGCCCAGGCGATGATGGATTTGGGGGCTACCATCTGCACGCCGCGCCGCCCGGCCTGTGCCATCTGTCCGCTCACTGAGTCATGCGAAGGGTTCAGTTCAGGCATCGCCCCGCAACTGCCATTACGCCGGGCCAAGGGTGAGCGTCCGTTGCGGCAGGGCGCAACCTTCGTTGCCATACGCCACGACGGGGCCGTGTTGCTCCGCCGCCGCCCGCCAAGAGGTCTGCTCGGCGGCATGCTGGAGGCACCGGGAACGTCCTGGGAAGAAGGCGCGCCTGCAAATGCCAAGGCATCGGCTCCGCTAAGCGCGGATTGGCGTCGCGTCGCCGGTGCCATCCGCCACACCTTCACTCATTTCGAGCTGGAATTGACAGTGTACCGCGCCGAAGTAGGAAAAGCAGTGCGGCTGAATTTGGTCGCCGACCCGGATCGCTGCGCCTGGGTTCCGGCGGCGGAGCTTGACGCTGCGGCGCTGCCGAGCGTCATGCGCAAGGTGCTCGCGCACGCGCGCGTAGACGCCTAGCTCATGCCCAGTTGCACCCGCGCCTTGTCACGCAGTTCATCAATTGGCTTCAGTTCGCCATCCGCATCAAAATGCCAGAAGGTCCAGCCATTGCAGGCCTGGGCGCCTTGCACATGTGCGCCGATCTTGTGGATTGAGCCTCTCTCGCCGTCGCAGGCGATGGTACCGTCCGCGCGCACACGGGCGGCATGACGGGCGCGCGGGTCGTAGAGCTTCGCGCCGGGCGTCAGCATGCCCAGTTCCACGATCATGCCGAAGGGCACGCGCGGCGCAGACCGTTTGCCGCGAGACAACTCCACGTCTTCTCCCGCCAGCGGCAGGATAGCGTCCACGCGCTGTTGCGCGGCGTGCGCATAATCCGCATCGCGCTCGATGGCAATCCAGCGGCGGCCAAGCTTGCATGCCACAGCCGCAGTAGTGCCGGTGCCGGAGAAGGGATCGAGGATCACGTCTCCCGGCGCGGACGAGGCCAACAGCACGCGCGCCAGCAGCGCCTCCGGCTTCTGCGTCGGATGCGCCTTGCGTCCGGCATCGTCCTTCAGCCGCTCCGCTCCTGTGCAGATCGGGAAAAGCCAGTCCGAACGCATCTGCAGGTCGTCATTGAGCGCCTTCATGGCGTCGTAGTTGAAGGTGTAACGGGACTCCGGACCGCGCGCCGCCCAGATCAGCGTCTCATGCGCATTGGTGAAGCGCCGCCCGCGGAAATTCGGCATCGGGTTCGACTTGCGCCAGACCACGTCATTGAGGATCCAGTAGCCCAGGTCCTGCATGATGGCGCCGACGCGAAAGATGTTGTGATAGCTGCCGAT
>JAYZVT010000043.1:0-5879 GCA_036155355.1 Pseudomonadota bacterium | reverse complement strand
GGTATTCCGCCAGCAGGGCCTGGGCTTCGTCGCGCAGCTTGCGCGCCTCCTCAAGCTCCTTGCGGATCACTTCCGCGCGCTTGTCCAGCGCCTTGGCGACGAGGCCAGGAATGCCGAAATAAAGCAGGAGACCGGCAAAGCCCACGAAAGACGCGGCAACCCAGAATTCAGGTGTGGACAGCATCTACGTGGTCTCCTAGCTCGCAGCCTTGACGGCCTGCGCCAGTTCCTCGGGCGTGACTTGCGTGTCTATCAGTTCGGCGACGATGTCAGACGCCGCACCGCCGGCGACTTCCGCCACGTCGGCCATTGCCTTGTCACGGGCCTTCTGGATTCGTGCCTCCGCCTTCTGCAGCTTGTCCTCAAGCTGCTTCTCGACTTCGGCGCGTTCCGCTGCCAGCTCGGCGCCGATGTCGTCGCGCGCCTTCTGGGCGATCTGATGCGCCTTGTTGCGGGCCTCGGCAATGGCCTGCTCGTAGGCCGCGATTGCTTCCTCGGTCTGCCGCTTCAGTTGCTCGGCCTTGTCGATGTCGCTGGCAATGCGGTCCCGCCGCTCCTCGATCACCGTGGCGATGCGGGGCAGGGCAACACGCGCCATGATGATGTAGAGGGTGATGAACGAGATCGCCAGCCAGATGAGCTGGGGGGCGAAATCATGCACGTCCATCTGCGGCATGGGTCACTCCTGCGGCAAGGCACGGAACCGCCCGCTAAAGCCGGCGGCAAAAAGAACACCAACAGGAAAATTATCGCGACCACGAGGCCCAACAGTCCGGTGGCTTCCGCCAGCGCGAAGCCGAGCAGGAGGTTGGCGAACTGGCCCGGAGCCGCGGACGGATTGCGCAGCGCGCCGGACAGGTAGTTGCCGAAAATGGTGCCGATGCCGATGCCGGCGCCGACGAGGGCGATCGAGGCGAGGCCCGCGCCGATCAGTTTTGCTGCTGCTGGATCCATGAGTCTTCTCCTTGATGCGAGGAAGTGTTGATACGGTTCAATGATGCATATGCAAGGCGTCGTTCAGGTAGATGCAGGTCAGGATGGCGAACACATAGGCCTGCAGGAACGCCACCAGTATTTCCAGGCCCGTGAAGGCCACCATAAAGGCAAGCGGCGCCCAGCCGCCCAGAATGCCGAGTCCGACGACAAACGCGCCGAACACCTTGAGCATGGTGTGGCCGGCCATCATGTTGGCGAAAAGCCGCACCGACAGGCTGATCGGGCGCGTCAGATAGGAAATCACTTCGATCACCACCAGCAGCGGCAGCAGCAGCGCCGGCACGCCGGAGGGAACGAAGAATTTGAGGAAACCGAGACCGTGCTTGGCGAAGCCGATCAGCGTCACGCCGATAAAGACGACGGCGGCAAGCGCGAAGGTGACGATGATGTGGCTGGTCACCGTGAAGGAATAGGGGAGCATACCGAGCATGTTCGCGAACAGGATGAACATGAACAGCGAGAAGACGAAGGGGAAGTACTTCTGCCCAGCCGAGCCGACATTGTCGCGCACCATGCCGGCGACGAATTCGTAGGACAGCTCCGCCACCGACTGCATGCGCGTCGGCACCAGCGCGCGGCCCCTCATGCCCCAGATGGTAAGGAAGGAGATCAGCGCCACCGCGATGACCATGAACAGCGAGGAATTGGTGAAAGACGCATCGAGGCCGAACAGGTTGATGTCAACCAGGCGCTTGATCTCGAACTGGTGCATCGGATCGGGCATGCCGCCCGCGCCGCCTCCGCCGTGTCCGGCCGTCTCAGATGCCACCCGTGACCCCCATCACTGGCCGTCCGCCGGCCCATTCCTGCCGGGCTGCATTTTTTTTGCAACCCGGACCACGTTTAATATCCCGGCTGCAGCGCCGAGCAGGAAAAAAATCAGCAGCATGACAGGCGCGGTCGAAAGCCATCTGTCCAGCTGCCACCCGATCAAGGCTCCGACCAGAACGCCAGCAACGAGTTCTGTGGCGATGCGAAAGGCGAGACCCATCGCGGATCCGCGCCCGCCGTCTGGCGACGCATCGGCGGGACGGCGGCCTCTGGCCTCATCCAGCCGATGGCCAAGCTGCTCGAGTCTTTCCCTTATTCCGCGTGGATCAGGACGGTCTGTTCCGTCTCCATCGCCTTGGGATTGGACCATGAGTCGCGGAGGCCTCGGTCGTCGGCGATGACGCGCCCTGCGGACCCGTCAGCCGCGCGCACCATAAGGTTGGCCCCCCAGGCTGTCAAGAATACCCGGACACCATGTAAGGCATTGATGCAGCGTCCAATTCACCGCTGCGGCGATTGGACCTACCTGCCCTCCGCAAGGCGCTTCGCAGGAGGGCCGAGAGGCCTATCCGGCCTCGCGGAATCGTTCCGCCGTTTCCAGGTCCACAGATACCAGCTGGCTGACGCCGCGCTCCGACATGGTCACGCCGAACAGGCGGCTCATGCGCGCCATGGTCATCGGGTGATGGGTGATGATGAGGAACCGCGTATCCGTGGTGCGGGTCATCTCGTCCATCATGCGGCAGAAGCGGTCCACATTCGTGTCGTCCAGCGGCGCGTCCACCTCGTCCAGTACGCAGATGGGCGAGGGATTGGTGAGGAACACAGCAAAAATCAGCGCCATTGCCGTCAGCGCCATCTCGCCGCCGGACAGCAGGCTCAGCACCTGTGGCTTCTTGCCGGGCGGCTGGGCCAGGATTTCCAGGCCGGACTCCAGCGGATCTTCGGATTCGACGAGCTGAAGCTCTGCCTCGCCGCCGCCAAACAGGGTCTTGAACAAGCGCTGGAAGTGGCCGTTCACCTCGTCGAAAGCCTCCAGAAGACGTTTGCGGCCCTCGCGATTGAGGCTGGCGATGCCCTGGCGCAGCCGGGCGATCGCCTCCACCAGGTCGGTCGCCTCCGTCTCCATGGTCTCAAGCCGCGCCGCAATCTCCGTGGACTCTTCTTCCGCGCGCAGATTGACGCCGCCAAGCTTCTCCCTGTCCGCCCTGAGGCCGGAGATGCGGCTCTCGACAGTTTCCAGAGCGGGGAGCGTGTCTTCCGGGCCGTAGCCAGCAAGTTCGAGGCAGGCATCAGGCTCACAGTCGAGCTGGTCGCGGATGTTACGCGCCTGCTCGCTGCGGCGGTCGCGCGCGGATTCCAGCCGCGCCTCGTCGCGGGCGCGGGTCTCGCGTGCTTCGGTGAGCTGGCCCTGCACCTCGCGCAAATGCGCATCCTTCTGGCGCAGCAGGGCCTGTGCCTCGGCAAGCCGGTCGGCCGCCGCGGAACGTTCCTCTTCTGCCTTGGCAAGCTCGCTGAGCAGCTTATTGCGGCGCTCGGCGATCCTTGCGGGTAGTTCCTCCGCCGAGGTCAGATCCTCGCGGGTCTCCTCGATACGCTCCGAAAGCGTCTCGATTTGCGTCTCCATACCGGCCCGGCGCTGCTTCCATCGTCCCAGGTCCTGTGCGATGACGGCAAGCCGTTCGCGGCGCTGCCGTGCCTCGCGCTCCACACCGTCGAGAGCTGCGCGTGCTTCGGTGTAAGCGAGGCGATGCTCAGCGACGATCTCTCGCTGCTCATCGAGCCTGGCTTCCAGTTGCTCGGTCGACGTCAGCAATTCAGTCGCCTGACGGGTCTCCGCCAGCAGCGCCGCCGCTTCCTGCAGCCCTTCGGCAATGCGCCGGCGCGCTTCCGCGAGCGCGCCGCGCTCCTTGCTCGATTCCTGCGCGGCACGCTCCGCCGCCGCGAGCCTGCTCCTGGCCGCATCCACCGACGCCTTGGTCTGGCGCAGGCCACCGCGCAGCTCGTTCAGTGCCGCGTCTGCCCGCTCTGAGGTAATCTTTGCAGCATCAAAAGACGTCCCGGCCGCCGCGGCTGCATTTCGTGCATCCGACGCCTCGCGGCGCAGGCCATCGAGCCTGTTCTTCTCCGACAGTCGCACTGCGGACGCGGTCGGCGCCTCGGCGGCGGCCGAATATCCATCCCAACGCCACAGGTCGCCCTCAACCGACACAAGCCTCTGGCCAGTCTTGAGACGGGACTGAAACTCTGCGCCACGCGACCGTTCGACGAGGCCGACCTGCGCCAGCCTGCGTCCCAGCGCTTCCGGCGCGCGAACGAAATTGCCCAATGCTTCAATGCCTTCCGGCAACGCCGGATCGTCGCCGCTACCACCTGTCTTGCTCCAGTGCGCCGGCGCGGCATCGTCCAGTGCTGCGTCAAGGTCGTCACCAAGGGCTGCGCCAAGGGCCAGCTCGTAGCCCGCCCGTGTTTCGACGTCTTCCAGAACCGGCCGCCAGCCGCCATCCTCGGCGGGGCGCAGCAGCTTGATGAGGGTGTGTGTCTCGGTTTCCAGCTCCTGGGCGCGCAATGAAGCGGCAGTTGCGGCGTCGCGTGCCGCATCCAGTGCGGCGCGAGCGTTCGCCTGCTCTTCTTCGGCCCGGGACAACTGCGCCTCGGCCGCCGCCAGTTCTTCGGCGAGGCGCGCTGCATCGGCCTCAAGCGAAGCGAGATCAGCCCCGCCATCGATGCTTCCTTCCAGAGCCGCAAGGCGCGAGCCGATTTCGGCGTCTTGCGCGTTCAGGCGTGCGGTTCTCGCCTCTTCTGCCTGCAGGGTTTGCTCTACCTGGCGCTGCCGGGCACGCGCTTCCGCCAATTCGTCAGTCAGGCTTGAAAGTGTACTCTCGCTGTCGGCAAGGGTCTGGGCGCGTGCGTCTGCCTCGGCCTTCGCGCGGGGTCCCGCATCGCCCCGTTCCGCGTCTTCCACCTTGAGCTGTTCGTCTTCTGCTGTGAGCCGCGCGAGTGTGTCGCTGGCTTCCTCCAGCGACGATTGTTCCCGCTCCATGTCGCGCTCGAGCTGGGCCCTGCGATCCTGCAATTCTTCGATGCGTTCGCGATTGCGCGCTTCTTCCTGGTCGAGCGTGTCGCGCTCGACGGTCAGCCGCTGCAGGACCGCGGCGCGCACGGCCTCTTCGTCGCGCAAGGGCTGCATAGTCTCGGCAACGTCCGTCTGGCCGCGCAGGGCTTCCGCCTCAGCCTTGGTCAGGTCGGCTGTGATCCGGGTCGAGGATTGCAGCGCTTCTTCGGACGATTGGACCTGTTCGCAGGCCGCGGTCCACTGCAGGTGATAGAGCAGGGCCTCGTTCTTGCGGATTTCCTCGGACAGCTCCTTGTATTTGCGCGCCTGGCGGGCCTGCCGTTTCAGGCTGTTCAGTTGCGTCGTCAACTGGCTGGTGACGTCTTTCAGCCGTTCCATGTTGGCCTCAGCGGCCTTCAGGCGAAGTTCGGCCTCGTGCCGGCGGCTGTGGAGTCCGGCGATGCCGGCGGCATCCTCCAGCACCCTGCGGCGATCCTGGGGCTTCGCGTTGACGATCTCGCCGATGCGGCCCTGGCGCACGAGGGCAGGGGAGCGGGCTCCCGTCGCCGCGTCCTCGAACAGCAATCGCACGTCGCGTGCGCGCACGTCCTTGCCGTTCACCTTGTAGGCCGAGCCGACTTCGCGCTCGATGCGCCTGGAGACCTCGAGCACATCGGAATCGTTGAACTCGGCCGGCGCCTTGCGTGCGGTATTGTCGATGAACAGCGTCACTTCCGCCATGTTGCGGGCGGGCCGGTTCTGTGTGCCATTGAAGATCACGTCTTCCATGGCCGAGCCGCGCATGCTCTTGAACGATGTCTCGCCCATCACCCAGCGCAGGGCCTCCAGCAGGTTCGACTTGCCGCAGCCATTCGGGCCGACCACACCCGTCAGGCCCGGCTCGATAAGCAGCTCTGTCGGCTCGACGAATGACTTGAATCCCAGCAATCTCAGGCGTGAAATCTGCACGTGTGTATCCCTGTGGATAAGCGCCGGCAGCCCGGCGCGAATGGCTCACTACGGAGTTGAAACAGCAGGTCGTGCAAAAATTGAGGCA
>JAYZVT010000042.1:0-4277 GCA_036155355.1 Pseudomonadota bacterium | reverse complement strand
GCGCCTCGAGCAGGTTGGTCTTGCCGGCGCCGTTGGGGCCGGTGAGCACCACCGGTCGCGGCGACAATTCCAGGCCGAGGGAGGCGTAGTTGCGGAAGTCAGTGAGCCGCAGGCGGCCAGCCCAGAGACCGGGCGGCGCGTTCATTCGCTTGCGATCAAGGTCCGGATGACAAGACCCGGACATCCAGTAGCGACGCGCCGCGGGCGGGCGCAGATGGCAGCCCTGCCCCGTCTGAATGCGCCCGGCCGCATGTACCTAGACGCGCATCGGCATCAGCACATAGAGCGCGGACTCGTCCTCGTCATCGCGCACCATGGTGGGGGAACCAGGATCGGACAGCATGAAGCGGGCAGTGTCGCTTTCAAGCTGGTTCGAGATATCCAGCAGGTAGCGGGCGTTGAAGCCGATCTCGATGGCATCGTTGTCGTAATCGACAGGAAGCTCTTCGGTGGCGCTACCGCTGTCGGGATTGTTGACGGAGAGAGTGAGCTTACCCTCGTCGATTTGCAGCTTGACCGCCCTGCCCTTGTCGCTGGACAGCGTGGACACGCGATCGACGGCGCTGGCGAATTGCGCGTTCGACACCTGCAGCAGCTTGTCGTTTCCCTGCGGGATAACGCGCTGATAGTCGGGGAAGGTGCCGTCGATCAGCTTGGACGTCAGCACCATGTCGCCGATAACGAAGCGGATCTTGGCCGCGGAAAGGGAAATCTCCACTTCATCGGCGCTCTCTTCCGCCAGTTTATGCAACTCGGCGACGGTCTTGCGCGGCACGATGACACCAGGCATGCCCTTGGCGCCCTTGGGCAGAGCCACATCCACCTGAGCCAGACGGTGGCCGTCGGTGGCGACCGCGCGCAGCGCCTTCGGCTTGCCGTCGGACTCGTGCAAATAGATGCCGTTGAGATAGTAGCGCGTCTCCTCGGTGGAGATGGCGAAGCGCGACTTTTCGATCAGCCGGCGCAGGTCCTTCGCCGGCATGGAGAAGCAGTGGGTCGTGTCCTCCTTGGACAGGTCCGGGAAATCATCGGGCGGAAGTACCTGCAGGGAGAAGCGCGCAGGGCCAGACGTGACCGAAAGACGGGCGCCGTCATCCTCGCGCGCCAGTTCCACCTGGGAGCCGTCGGGCAGCTTGCGGACGATATCGAAGATCATCAGAGCCTGGACGGTCGTGCGTCCGGCGGTGGCCACCTCCGCCTTGACGGTCTCGATCACCTCGATGTCGAGGTCGGTGGCGCGCAGACGTATGACGCCCTTGCCCGTCTCGATGAGCACGTTGGCAAGGATCGGAATCGTGTTGCGCCTTTCAACCACGCTGGTGACGTGGCCAAGCGCCTTGAGCAGCGCACTTCTTTCGATGATCACGCGCATTTACCGAACAACCTCCAAGCGGGATCGAGACTGCGCGATGCCGCGCCCCGCGATGCGGGACCGGGCAATGCCCATGTCTCGGGAAAGCACCTCAATAGCAGGAAAAAGTGACGCGAGGAGAGGGTTTTGGCAAGTGCCGCAACGGGTAACGGCACGGCTCCCCTCGCCCGCGCAAGCGGTGTCATTCGCGTATCAGGCGCCGCAAAAGCTCGATTTCCTCTTTCAGGACGCGGTCGGCCTGCATCAGTTGCTCGATCTTGCGGATGGCGTGCAAAACTGTGGTGTGGTCGCGGTTGCCGAAACGTCGGCCGATCTCCGGCAGCGACCGGGACGTCAGCATCTTGGCGAGATACATGCCGATCTGTCTTGGCCGGACGATGGAGCGGTTGCGGCGGCTGGAGAGAAGGTCCGAGCGGTTGACGCCGTAGTGCTTGGTCACGGTGCGGACGATGTCGTCGATCTTGACCCGGCGCGGCTCGCCGCCCTGCATCAGATCGCGCACGATATGTTCCGCGCCATCGACGGTAATCGGCTGTTCGGCGAGCAGATGGGCGGCGCGCAGACGGTTGATGGCTCCCTCCAGCTCGCGCCCGCCGTCGCGCAGGCGTTCCGCCAGCAGCTCTATGACCTGTGAAGGCACGATGAAGCCGGAATCGCGCGCCGACTCATCGCCCGCGCGCCGTTCGAGGATGCGGCGGCGCAGGTCGATCTCCATGGGCGCGATTTCCGCGACGAGGCCGCCGGCGAGCCGGGAGCGCATACGGGTGTCCAGGCGCTCGAGCTGGGCCGGCGCGCGATCGGCGGCGACGACGACCTGCTTGCCGCCGTCGATCAGCGAATTGAGGGCGTGGCAGAACTCCTGCTGCAGGGTCGGCCCCTGCAGGAATTCCATGTCATCGATGAGCAGGATGTCTATACAGCGCAGGTTTTCCTTGAAGGCGACGGCGTCCTTGTTGCGCAGCGCATTGACGAACTTGGTCATGAAATTCTCTGCCGTGAGGTAGAGAATGCGGCGCGTAGGGCCAAGTTCCCTCACCCGCCAGGCAATAGCGTTGAGCAGGTGGGTCTTTCCAAGCCCGACATTGGAATGAATGTAGAGCGGATTGTAGCGCAGAGGCCCCTGGGCGGTCGCCTCCGCGACCTCGGTGGCGGCGGCATGAACGAGACGATTGGAGGTTCCGACCAGGAAGCTGTCGAAAGTGAATCGCGGATCAAGGGGGGAGGCGGGCAATCCAGCCGCCAGTGTAATGGGCTCAAGCGGTGTTGCCGCGATGCCCGGCAAGGGCGAGGATGGCAGAGCACGGGCATCGACGGCGGGCTCGGCCGCTGGAGCGGAAATTTCTCCGGGCGCCTGAGGCCGGCGCACGCGAATGTCCAGTGACGTGACGCCCTTGAACTGCGTTGCGCAGCAGTCGAGCAGCTTTTCCAGATAGTGCGATTGCAGCCAGCTCTTCAGAAAGCGGGTCGGAACGGAAAGCTGGAGTTGCTCGCCGTCGGCGCTCTCAAGCTCGATGCGGGCAAACCAGCTTGAGAATACGTCCTCGCCGAATTGCGATCTCAATGCCGTCCTGACCAGTCCCCATTTTCTTGCCAGTTCTTTCTTGTTGCCGGTCTCGTCGTTCACAGCCGTTGCCCCGTCATCTTGCATGGCTGCTTGCCGCCGCCATGTCCGCCGTTCGTTGTCGATGGCCGCCTTTCCTGACCGGGCGTCAGCCCTGATGCCAGGGAAGGCCAGCCGCCTTCCATCCGGCGACGACACCGCGATGCCTGTTTGCGTCGGGCGGTCCCTCAAAGCCGCTTTCGACGTTAAAACAGGCGCGGTATCCCGCCGACGCCATCGCCTGGGCCGCACCCAGGCTCCGGCTTCCCGAACGGCAGATAAAGAACAGAGGCGCTGTCGCGCCGGCACCGAGCTTTTCGAGTTCGCTGGAGAGCTGCGTGGCAAAGTCCGCATTGGGCGCACCGCCCGGGAAACCCTGCCATTCGACCAGAAGCGGCTGCTTGCCGAGGGACGAGAGGTCAGGGACACCGACGAAAGTCCATTCCGCACGGGTGCGTACATCAATCAGCACCGCATCCGGTTCGTCGGCGAGCCTTTGCCAAAGCTCTTCAACTTCGATGTGCCCGATCCCTCCCTGCATATCTGACCTGGTTAAGCAAACTTCCCGGCCTTGCCGGCATCAACGGCCGACAAAACGCGATTACAGCCACACGCCCGGCAGCGTCGAAAAACAAGAACCGCGGCAAGAGAAATCTACCGAAGTTTTCGTGGACGCCGACCGATCACAGTACAAGGACTACGCAGACGCGCGGCAATACTTCTCCGTTGCCAAAAAGCAACAGTTTTTACTTAAACTTTACTGGTAAGGTCGGGAAATTCCCGTTCGGATGACTATTCATTAACACATCGACGGGAGACGACGCAACATCAAAGACGGGCGGATTTCTGCGAAAAAATGGACCCCGCCGGGAGCGTGCCGGTGGACTTGAATCGCAACTTCATGTGATTCAAAGCGGAATCCATTTCACTCCCGAGGCTGACGCCATGCAAGTCCCGGCCTCTAGGCTTGCCATCGGCCAGGGTTCGTAGCTGGCGCGGCCGCAAGGGGAACGGCAATGCAAGACAAATAAGTGTTTTTTTTCATATGTTTGCGGGATTCTCCTTGGCGGCGGCAATGACCCCCAGGCGAGACTGTGGCTATTCTGCAACGCGAAGTGAGAAATTTCCGGAGTGGGCAGGCGGGACAGAACAAGCCACCTTTCCGGCCCACGACGATATCATGGCATGAGGCAGTTCACGGGCGTGGCTGCGGTGCGCCGTGAATCCAAGCAGCGAAGTTGCCGCAGGCTGGAGGGGCTCTTTGCCCGGAAGCGCCTTGATGCGGGCGCTGAGGCGCGACACCTT
>JAYZVT010000041.1:0-10652 GCA_036155355.1 Pseudomonadota bacterium | reverse complement strand
GCAGGGCGGTGACGATGTCGTCCACCACGCCTACCACGAGGCTTTCGTCGTCGCCTTCCGCCATGACGCGAATCACCGGCTCTGTGCCCGAGGGCCGGATCACCAGCCGTCCGCCCTTGCCGAGCTTGGACTTGCCCGCGTCTATGGCCTTGCGCACATTGTCATGATCGAGCGGCTGACCGTTGGCGTAGCGGACATTCTTCAGGATCTGCGGCAGCGGCGTGAACAGGTTGCACACCTCGCTCACCGGCTTGCCGCTCATGATGACCACGCCCAGCACCTGCAGCGCCGTAACCAGACCGTCGCCGGTGGTGGAATAGTCGGACAATACGATATGTCCGGACTGCTCGCCGCCGACGTTGTAGCCATGGCGGCGCATGTAATCGACCACATAGCGGTCGCCGACGGGCGTGCGCGCCAGCGACAGCCCGAGGCCATCCAGGTAACGCTCGAGCCCCAGGTTTGACATCACCGTGGCGACGATGCCGCCCGCCGCCAGCCGGCCGCGGCTCAGCCAGTTTTCCGCCACCAGGGCCAGCAGCTGGTCGCCGTCGATCAGCTTGCCGCCCTCGTCGCAGATCAGTACGCGGTCCGCGTCGCCGTCGAGCGCGATGCCGATGTCGGCGCGCATCTCGCGCACCTTCCTGCACAGCGCATCCGGCGAGGTGGACCCGAAACCCTTGTTGATATTCAGGCCGTTAGGATCGACGCCTATGGAGATGACTTCCGCGCCCAGCTCCCACAGCGCCGCCGGCGCCACTTTGTAGGCGGCCCCGTTCGCGCAATCGACCACCACGCGCAGGCCGTCGAAGCGGATGTCGCGCGGCAGCGTGCGCTTGGCGAATTCGATATAGCGCTCCTGCGCGCTGTCGATGCGCTTGGCCCGGCCGATCGCCTTGGGCTGCGCCAGACGCGACGTCAGGTTTTGATCCATCAGTTCTTCGATGGCGTGCTCGGTCTCGTCCGACAGCTTGAAACCGTCCGGGCCGAACAGCTTGATGCCATTGTCCTCGAAGGGATTGTGCGAGGCGGAAATCATTACGCCCAGGTCGGCGCGCAGCGAAGTCGTCAGCATGGCCACCGCCGGTGTGGGCATGGGACCGACCTGGAAAACGTCCATGCCGACCGCGGTGAATCCCGATACCAGCGCCGACTCGATCATGTAGCCGGACAGACGCGTGTCCTTGCCGATCACCACCCGGTGGCGGTGCTCGCCATTGGTGAACAGCGTGCCCGCCGCCATACCGACCTTCAGCGCCGTTTCCGACGTCATCGGCTGCGAATTCGACTGTCCGCGTATGCCGTCTGTTCCGAAATATTTGCGTGACATCAGGAGTCCCGACGTTCCGGCCGCCGGCCGGAATTTCCTTATGTAGCAGTGAGGAGCCGCGCTCCCCGCCACGGCAGGCGCATTATGCGCGGAACCGTTCGCCATTAAACGTCAAAAAATGTAAGCAATCATTACACCAGATCAGAGGCGCCTGCAGCGCAGGCTTCCCAAAGGGTTAGCGCCTCGCGAGCCTCGCGCACGTCATGCACGCGGTGGATCTGCACGCCCTGCGCGGCGCCCGCCAGCATGGCGCCGATGGAGCCGCCCAGCCTGCGCCGCGCCTGCGCCTCCCCGGTCAGCGTGCCGATGAAACGCTTGCGCGAAGCGCCAAGCAGCAGCGGCACGCCGAGACCGTGGAACAGGGTCACGTTGGCGATTAGCGTGAGATTGTGCGCTCCCGTCTTGCCGAAGCCGATGCCGGGATCGGCGATCAGCCGTTCCCGTCCGATGCCGGCCGTCTCGCAGACGGCGATGCGCGCTTCCAGATAGTCATGGATCTCGAGCAGCACGTCGGCATAGCGCGGATCGTCCTGCATGGTGGCGGGATCGCCGAGCGCATGCATCAGCACCACCGGCAAGCCCGAGGCGGCCGCCGTCTTCAGCGCCGCCTTGTCGTGAGTGAGCGCCGAGACATCGTTAAGCATGTGCACGCCCGTGTCCGCGCCCGCCTTCATCGCCTTGGCCTTGCGCGTATCCAGCGACAGCGCCGCGCCCGCGCCCGCCAATCCCTCGATGACCGGCAGGACTCGCCCCAGCTCCTCATCAAGGCTCACGCCCTTCGATCCCGGTCTGGTCGATTCACCGCCGATGTCAAGAATGTCCGCGCCCGCCCGCGCCAGCTCGAAGCCATGGGCGACGGCTGCCTGCGGCTCCAGGAAAGCGCCGCCATCGGAGAAGCTGTCGGGCGTCACGTTGATGACGCCCATGAGCAGCGGCCCACTGTTCATGGGCAGTCCGACCATGGGCGCGCGCGCGCCAGTAACGCGCCCGAGCCGCTCTCCGATGGCGCGATCCTTCGATGTGGCGAGATCGCGAAGCGTCGTCACCCGCCGGCGAGTGGCGCCGGGACGTCCCTCGATCACCTCGACCAGCGAGAAGGCCACCGGCCCGCCTGCCAGCGACGCAGCATGACCCGCCGCCACCGCGCGCTGCGCGGCCTCGCCATGGAGCAAACCTTTGGGAAGCAGCCACACTCCGTCCGGCATTTCGTCCTCCCCGCGCCGGGCAAAGAAAAAGAGCGGCGGAAGTTTCCGCCGCTCCTCATCCTAGCGCATTTGCCCGGGCGTTACCCCTGCGGTTGCGGCTCCATGCCGCCCGTGTCGGGCTCTCCGCCCTTCTTGCGCGGCTTCTTCGCCTTGCCCGTGGAGGGAACGGCAGAAACGATGGGCTCGTTGGGCTTGATATCGTCGCCCAGGTCGCGCACCGGCGGCTTGCCGTTCAGCAGGTTCTTGATCTCGTCGCCCGACAGCGTCTCGTATTCGAGCAGACCCTTGGCGATAACATGCAACTGGTCCACATGCTTGGTGATGATCTTCTTTGCCGTGGCGTAACCTTCGTCCACGACGGCGTGGATTTCGTCGTCCACCAGCTTCTGCGTGTCGTCGGACAGGTTCTGCGTGCGCGCGATGGAATGTCCGAGGAACACTTCTTCCTCGTTGTCGCCATAGGCCAGCGGGCCGAGCTTGTCGGACATGCCAAACTGCGTGACCATGGCGCGCGCCATGCTGGTAGCCATCTTGATGTCGGCGGAAGCGCCCGACGTCACCTTGTCATGGCCGAAGATCACTTCCTCCGCCACGCGTCCGCCCATGGCGACCGCAAGGTCGGCCTTGAGCTTCGCGCGGGTGACGGAAAGCTGGTCGCGTTCGGGCAGGCGCATGACCATGCCGAGCGCCCGGCCGCGCGGAATGATGGTCGCCTTGTGCACGGGATCGGACGCGGGCTGATGCATAGCCACCAGCGCGTGGCCGCCCTCGTGATAAGCGGTGAGCTTCTTTTCTTCCTCGCTCATCACCATGGAGCGGCGCTCGGCGCCCATCATCACCTTGTCCTTGGCGTCCTCGAACTCGGCCTGCGTCACCAGCCGCTTTGACCGGCGCGCGGCGAGCAGGGCCGCCTCGTTGACCAGGTTGGCGAGATCCGCGCCGGAGAAGCCCGGCGTGCCGCGCGCGATGGTCTTCAGCTCCACGTCGGGCGCCAGCGGCACCTTGCGCACGTGAACCTTGAGGATGCGCTCGCGGCCGATGATGTCCGGGCGCGGCACCACCACCTGCCGGTCGAAGCGGCCGGGCCTGAGCAGCGCCGGATCCAGCACGTCCGGGCGGTTGGTCGCGGCGATCAGGATGATGCCTTCGTTGGCCTCGAAGCCGTCCATCTCGACAAGCAGCTGGTTCAGCGTCTGCTCGCGCTCGTCATTGCCGCCGCCGAGGCCCGCGCCACGGTGACGGCCGACGGCATCGATTTCGTCGATGAAGATGATGCAGGGCGCGTTCTTCTTCGCCTGCTCGAACATGTCGCGCACGCGGCTGGCGCCGACGCCCACGAACATTTCCACGAAGTCGGAGCCCGAAATGGTGAAGAACGGAACATTCGCCTCGCCGGCGATGGCGCGAGCCAACAGCGTCTTGCCTGTGCCGGGAGGGCCGACCAGCAGCGCGCCGCGCGGAATGCGTCCGCCCAGCTTCTGGAACTTCTGCGGATCGCGCAGGAATTCCACGATCTCCTGCAAATCTTCCTTGGCCTCGTCCACGCCCGCCACGTCCTCGAAGGTCACACGGCCCTGGCGCTCGGTCAGCAGCTTCGCCTTGGACTTGCCAAAGCCCATGGCCCGTCCGCCGCCGGACTGCATCTGGCGCATGAAGAACACCCACACAGCGATCAGCAGCAGCATCGGGAACCAGGAGACCAGAACGTCGAGCAGGGACGGCACGCCTTCGTCGGAAGGACGCGCGGTAATACGGACGCCCTTCTTGTGCAGGCGATCGACCAGCGAGGGGTCGTTTGGCGCATAGCTCTGGAAGCTGCGGCCGTCGGAATAGTGGCCCGATATCTGATTGCCCGAGATGGTGACGTCGGTGACGTTGCCGCCTTCGACCTCGCTCAGCAGCTGCGAGAAGGGCAGATCGTTGCTCCGGCTGCGCTGGCCCGGATTCTGGAACAGGTTGAACAGGGCGATCAGCAGCAGGCCAATAATCACCCAGATGGCGAAATTCCGGAAATTCGAGTTCATTCTTTGCCTTCTCTCGGATCCCCTGCCGGCGCCGCCTGAATCTGGCGGGCTAGGCCGGGGAAGGACGGTCCGTCGTCCGGACCCTGTGAAATTGTGCTGCTCCCTCGCAGAACATAGGTTCGCAAGGGGTTATTCTCAAGCACGGCCTGCTTCCGGAACCGCCCGTTTGCCCTGCTGGATGGGCGATTCCGTGATCCGGACATTCATACCTGCGTGACCGGCCGCCCGCGACCGCTTTGCGGGGATTGGCTTAATGCCGGCATAAAGGGGCCAGCGCGACGAATTCGCTGCGGAAACAAGCGGAACCTGCACCGGTTCCACAGGCTGAAAAACCGAGCGCGGGCACGGAGATGACCTCCTCCCCCTGCCAGAATGCGGCGAGGCCGGCCGCCACCCTGCCCGGAATGGCAATGGGCCTGCCGCATTGCGCCCGCACCAGCCCGAGACCCCTATGTCCGAGCGCGCGCACGGTAGCGGTCCCCTCCGCCTCGTGCGACAGCGACATGGTGAAGCGGCGGTCCCACAGGACACTATCGCCCGGGCGCAACCGCATCTCATCGAGACCTGCCCGTCCCGGCTCCCTTGTCAGGGTGATTCGCGCCTGCGCGGCGTCGATCCGGCAGCCGGCCAAGGTCCGGACCACTGCGCTGCCGTCGCGCAGGCGATCTGCCAGCGCCTCGAGCTTGGCAGCGCCAACGGGTGCGGAGCCGCCGCCGACCCCGGTCAACGCCCGGGCCATCGCCCGCAGGGCGATCTCTTCAGGCAACATCCCCAGCGCGTCACGGTCCAGCGTGCAATAGCCAAGCGGCGACACCGAAACATGGGCGCTAAAAAAGTCACCAGCAGTTGCATCGAGCGCCTCGCGGGCCCGCGCCATGCGCCTTGCCGTTCGCGCAAGAGCTGCGCGCGTGACGCCGAGCTTCTCCAGTTCATCGAGTGCCGCTCGCACCCGGACGCGCTCGAAATGCGGGTTCTCGTTGCTGGGATCCTCGACCCATTTGATGCGCTCCGACTGGGCGTAGGCCCTCAGCCGCGCCTTGGGCACCGTCAGCAGGGGCCGGAGCACAGCGATGCCCGCCCAAGCGATGCTGTCGGAAATGCCGCCGAGCCCGTCCACGCCGCTGCCCCGCGCCAGCCGCATCACCAGCGTCTCCGCCTGGTCCTCCAGGTGATGGGCGGTGACAATGGCGCCAATTCCATGCGCATGGGCATATCCGGCCATCAGGTCATAGCGTGCGATCCGCGCCGCGGCCTGAATTCCGGTGCCGGGCTTGGCCCCTTCCCAGCGCAGCACGGCCGCCTTGAGACCAAGCGAGCGCGCTACCCTGGCGACATGTTGCGCTTCGGCCGGGGCCTCGGGCCTTAGCCCGTGATCGACGCTGAGCACTGTCAGTCCCGTGGACCTGCCCGATGCACGTGCGTGCCAGCGCGCGGCCAGATGCATCAGCGCCATGCTATCGGACCCGCCGGACACGGCCAGTGCGACGGCCTCTTGTCCCGCCAGCGGGCGCAACAGCACGTCGATGTCGCTGTCGCTGAACGATGCGCCGGTCACGGCCCTAGCAGCCCGCGCGGCGGCGCTCGGTCGCCGTGCGCTGTTTCAGATAGTCGGGCGCGTCGGGAAACTTCTTGCCGACCTCCGCGAAGGTGGCGCAGGCATCGTCGCGATTGCCCAGTTGCGCCAGCGACGAGCCGAGCCGCACCAGGCTCTCCGGCGCCTTGTTGGAATTCGGATAGCTCTGGTAAGCCTTGAGGAAGCTGTCCGCCGCCTCGCGAAACTGGTTTCGCAGATAGTGCGTTTCGCCGAGCCAATATTGCGCGTTGCCGGCCAGCGGATCGCCGGGGAAGTTCGCCAGGAACTGCCGGAATCCCTGTTCCGCCGATGCAAAGTCGCGGCGCACGAGATTGCCATAAGCCTGGTCATACACAACCCGCGCCTGCTCCGGAGAGAGCGCGGCGACGGGCCCGGGCGCGGCTGGCTGAGGCGCGGCTGGCTGAGGCGCTGCGGGTTGCGGCGCGCCTCCCTGAGTAAGCGGCTGGCCCTCCGCGCCGCGCAATCCGGGCGGCAGTTGTGCCGCCTGCGATTGCGGCGGCTCAGGCTGCTGCGGCAGCGGCGGCCACGGCGCGGGCGTCGTCTGCGGCTCGGGCGGCACGGTGACGGTGCCGAATTGCGGCGCAGGCTGCTGTGGTGCGCCGGGTACCGCGCCGCTCCCGCCCTGCGATGCCTGCTGGTCCGGGGACACGCCCAGATTGGAAAGCTGGGAGGTCAATTGCTCGACCTGCCGCGACAGCGCGTTGATCTGCGTTTCCATGATCCTCAGGCGCTGGTCGTCGCTGCCGGGGTCTCCGCCGGCGACGACGCCGGGAGAAGTGGGAGCCGCGCCCCCGCCGCCCTTCACCAGCGACTGCAGGGCGCCGAGGATGGACTGGATTTCCAGCATCTGCTCCTCGATCTGCCGCACCCGCTGGTCGAGGGACGCCGCGCCCGTCTCCGCGGGCTGTGCCGCGGGCGCTTCCTGCGCCTGCGCGGCCGGACAGACGGCCAGCAGCAGGACAGCCAGCAGCAGCGCCGGAGGGCGCGTCGCAACAATTTGGAGAGCGTGCAATCCTGCCATGAGCCTGTGACGGGATGGATGTGGAAACGGCGGCGCTAGTCTTCGTATCCCGTCACGCCGCTGTCAATGCCGCCGGGCGCACCGGAATCGCAACTTCCGGCGATTTTTGCCCCACAATCAGGCTAAACGATGGTCGGCCGCCGCCTTGTGGGGGCGGCGGCGATGCTCCGGTGCGGAAGGCCTAGCTGCCCGCCTGCCGTCCAAGCGCGGTCACGGCGCGGCGGTTCTGCGACCAGCAGGAGATATCGGCGCACATGGCGACCGGGCGCTCCTTGCCGTAGGAGATTGTCCGAACCCTTACCGACGGCACCCCGAGGCCGGCCAGGTAATTCTTGACCGCGGTGGCGCGCTTGGCGCCCAGCGCGATGTTGTACTCGCGCGTGCCGCGCTCGTCGGCGTGGCCCTCGATGGTGACGGTGTAGTTGGGATAGCGCGCCAGCCAGCGGGCCTGTCCCTGCAGCGTCGTCTGCGCCTGCGGCGTGAGCGAGGCGCTGTCCACCTCGAAATACACCTTGTCGCCGACGCTGACGGCGAAATCGCGCGCGCTTCCGGGGGTAACTGGCCCCTCGGCGCCAACGCTGCCCAGCTCCTGCGGCGGCTTCTTGGAACAACCGGCGGCGAACGCCGCCAACATCGCAATGCCCGCGACACAGATCGCGCGGACCACCCCTTCCCGACACATGATACAAAACTCCCAACTGCCCGGCTGCACAGCCCGGTGCGTTAGTGAAGCGTAAAGAGCATCCGTTAAGGGAAACTTACCGGGGCGGGGTGGCGTCCCGGTGGCCCAAGGAAGGCGAAAGCTGGCCCGCAGCCGAAAGGCGGGCTTTTTTCCTCAGGTAGAGCTGATTTCGGGCACAAAAAAAGCCGCAGCCCGGTAGCGGCGGCGGCAGCGTGGAGATCAGCTTTTCCTCATGAGACGGCGCTGGGAGCCGTGCGTCTCGCGCTAGAGCGCAAGTTGCACGGCATCCAGCTTATCCATCTCGGAGAGGAATTCCCCCCGCGAAACAGCGAATTCTTGTGTCGTTGCCCAGTTAGACGCGGACAGCCTGCTCAATGGTGATCGAGCCAAGCTTGGCCGGCTTGTGAGTAACATGCTTACCGCGGCAAGCCCCCAAAGCGGCGGCGGTGGCCACGATCGTGGCGACAACGATCACGCCCTTCAAACCCTGCATGGTCTTCTCTCCTTTGTTAAACGGCACAAGCCGTTATCCGCATGTACCGAAATCCAGACGATCTAATCAAGGATGGACTGCAGTTTGGCCCGCGTTTTCTCGGTAGATGATGCGAAAATGCAACGCCCGAATCCGATCCCCCAACAAGGGAAGGCTACATTCCCATGCCAGCCCTAGCAATATGGTTAATGGAGCTTTTTCACTGCTGGTTTGGGGATATGTTTGCCAGCGATATCAGTTGATTAGCGGTGACCATGCGGGGTCTGACCCGAAGGCCGGCGTAGTTACCAGCCGTTCGTTGTAGCCGGTCAGGTCGATCGAGTAGAGCCTTGGTCCGCCCTGGGCGCCCTGGGACTCCCGGAAAAACATCAGTACACGGCCGTTCGGCGCCCATGTGGGGCCTTCATTGTGGTAGCCCTCGGTCAGCACCCTCTCGCCCGTGCCGTCGGTTTTCATCACGCCGATGAGGAATTGCCCCGCGGTCTGCTTGGTGAAGGCGATCATGTCGCCCCTGGGCGACCACACCGGCGTCGAATAGCTCCCCTGCCCGGCGCTGATCCGGCGCGGCGCGGAGCCATCCGCGTTCATGACATAGAGTGCGCGCGCGCCGTCGCGGTCCGATTCGAAGACGATCTGGCGCCCGTCCGGCGAGAAGCTCGGCGCGGTGCTGATCCCCTGCGTATTGGTCAGCCGGAACAGCTTCCTGCTGCGCAGATCCATGACGAAGATGTTGGAATTCCCGTCCTCCTGCAGGCTCATGACCACCTGCCTCCCGTCCGGCGAAAAGCGGGGCGCGAAGGTCATGTTGGGAAAGTCGCCGACGCTCTGCCGCTGCCCCGTCTCCACGTTGAGCAGGAACACCTTGGGCGTGCCCGCCTCGTAGGACATGTAGGTGATGTCCTGGCTGGAGGGGCTGAAGCGCGGTGTCAGCACCAGCGCCGAGCCCGAGGTGAGCACCCGGATGTTGGCCCCGTCCTGGTCCATGACCGCCAGCCGCTTGACGCGGGCGTTCTTGGGGCCGGTCTCGTCCACGAAGACGATCCGGGTGTCGAAATAGCCCTTCTCGCCGGTCAGCCGCTCGTAGACGGCGTCGGCGATGATATGGGCAAGCCGGCGCCAGTTCTGCGCGTCTCCCGCCACCTGCTGGCCGGCGAGCTGCTTGCCCGCATAGACGTCCCACAGGCGATACTCGGCGCTGATCCGGCCGTCCGCCGCCTTGACCACGCGGCCAACGACCACGGCCTGCGAATTGATCGCCCGCCAGTCGGCGAAGCGCGGTGGCCGCGCCACGTCGGTCCCCTGCTCGATGAAGGCCGCCGGGTCGATGGGCTTGAACAGCCCGGACCTCTCAAGGTCGGCGGCGATGATGCGCGAAACCTCAGTGCCCAGCTGCTGGTCATCCAGCGTCTGGCCGGTGAAGCCGGTGACGGCGATGGGGATGGGCTTCAGGCTGCCGCGGGTGATGTCCAGCTCCATGACCGCCTGCGCCGGCGAAGCCATGCCCGATATGGCCAGCAGCAGCACCGCGAACAGCCCCGCGACGGCGCGGGCGAAGGTGTGGCAACGGCGCGAAAAGGGGGTCGTCATGGCGGTCATCCTCTGAACATGTCTCTGGGGTCGAAGTTGATGATCATGTCGCGCCACAGTTCGTATTTGGCGGACGGGAGCTGGTAGGGCTGGCACAGCATCACCGCGCGCACAGCGCTGTCGGCTGCGGCCAGGAAGAAGGGCGACGGCTCGCTGTTCACCACCTGCGGCTGCGCCGTCAGCGAGCCATCGGGCGCGAGCTGCATGCGCAGCTTGACGCGGATCGCGTCGGCGCCGAGTCCGCCCACAGGCGGGTTCCAGCATTGGGAGATGCGCGCCCTCAGCGCGTCGATCTCGCTGATGGACATGGTCATGTCCTGCCCCGACTCGCGCCCCTTGGCCTTTTCCTTGGGAGCGGCGGGCGCATCGGGCTTGGGCGGCGCGCCGGCGTCGGGTGCCTTGTTGAGCAGCGCCGCGATGCGGTCGGGATTGAACTCCTGCTGCTTCTTCTTTGGCGCATCCCTGGCAGGCGTGTCAGCGCCGTCCTTTTCCACTGCGGCTGCCTTGGGCTTCGGCTTGGGCTTGGGCGGCTCGGGCTTCTTCTCGGCCGCCTTGACCGGCTCCGGCTTGGGTTCGGGCTTCTTTTCCACCGGCTTGGGCTCGGGCGCCTTGGCTTGGGGGGCGGGCTCTGGAGCGGCTTCCGCCTTCTGCTCGCGCTTGGGCGGAGGCGTTTCCTTATTCGCCCCGGGCGTGGGCGGCTCGGGCTTGGGCTCCGA
>JAYZVT010000040.1:0-4145 GCA_036155355.1 Pseudomonadota bacterium | reverse complement strand
TCACGCTCGACATCACCTGGCCTTCCGACACGGGCGCGGACGGCATGGGTCAGGCCCTGAACGACTTGTCGGCGGCGGCGGAGAAGGCCGTGCACGACGGCTACAACATCATCATCCTCTCCGACCGCAAGGTGGGGCCGGACCGCATCCCTATCCCGTCGCTGCTGGCCACTTCGGCGGTGCATCATCACCTGATCCGCCGCGGCCTGCGCACGTCGGTCGGCCTCGTGGTCGAGACAGGCGAAGCACACGAGATCCACCAGTTCTGCACCCTCGCCGGTTACGGCGCGGAGGCCATAAATCCATATCTCGCCTTCGACACCATCGTGGAGATGCTTCCCGATCTCGACGAGGAGCTGACGCCCAAGGCGGCGGTGAAGCGCTATATCAAGGCGGTAGACAAGGGCATCCTGAAAGTGATGTCCAAGATGGGCATCTCCACTTACCAGTCCTATTGCGGCGCGCAGATTTTCGATGCCGTGGGACTGCGCACGGACTTCGTATCGAAGTATTTCACAGGCACGCACTCGCAGGTGGAAGGCGTCGGCCTTGCCGAGATCGCCCGCGAGACCGTGGAGCGCCACCGCCTCGCCTTCTCCGACGCACCGGTTTACCGCAACGCGCTGGACGTGGGCGGTGAATACGCTTTCCGCGTCCGCGGCGAAGCGCATATGTGGACCGCCGATACGGTCGCCGACCTGCAGCACGCCGTGCGTGGCAACCTTCCAGAAAAATACCGCCAGTTCGCCGGGCGCGTGAACGACCAGGACGCGCGGCTGATGACACTGCGCGGCATGTTCCGCATCAGGAGCGCGCAAGACATGGGCCGCAAGCCCGTGCCGCTCGACAAGGTCGAGCCTGCCTCCGGGATCGTCAAGCGCTTCGCCACCGGCGCCATGTCATTCGGCTCCATCTCCCGCGAGGCCCACACTACGCTCGCCATCGCCATGAACCGCATCGGCGGCAAGTCCAACACCGGCGAGGGCGGTGAGGAAGCCGACCGCTTCAAGCCGCTTCCCAACGGCGACTCCATGCGCTCGGCCATCAAGCAGGTGGCCTCGGGACGCTTCGGCGTGACAACGGAATATCTCGTCAACTCCGACATGATGCAGATCAAGATGGCGCAAGGGGCCAAGCCCGGCGAGGGCGGACAGCTTCCCGGCCACAAGGTCGATGCCATCATCGCCAAGGTGCGCCACTCCACGCCGGGCGTGGGCCTGATCTCGCCCCCGCCCCATCACGACATCTATTCCATCGAAGACCTGGCGCAGCTCATCTACGACCTGAAGAACGTCAACCCGCATGGTGACGTTTCGGTCAAGCTGGTCTCCGAGGTCGGCGTCGGCACGGTCGCAGCCGGCGTATCCAAGGCGCGCGCGGACCACGTCACCATCGCCGGCTTTGAGGGCGGGACAGGCGCGAGCCCGCTCACCTCGATCAAGCATGCGGGTAGCCCCTGGGAGATCGGCCTTGCCGAAACCCAGCAGACGCTGGTGCTGAACCGCCTGCGCGGCCGCATCGCCGTGCAGGTTGACGGCGGCCTGCGCACCGGCCGCGATGTCGTCGTCGGCGCGCTGCTGGGCGCGGACGAATTCGGCTTTGCCACCGCGCCGCTCATCGCCGCCGGTTGCATCATGATGCGCAAGTGCCATCTCAACACCTGTCCCGTCGGTGTCGCCACCCAGGATCCGGTGCTGCGCAAGCGGTTCAAGGGCGCGCCCGAGCACGTCATCAACTATTTCTTCTTCGTCGCCGAGGAAGTGCGCGAACTCATGGCTCAAATGGGCTTCGCCAGCTTCGAGGAAATGATCGGTTGCTCCGAGTGGCTGGACAAGAAGGCGGCCATCGACCACTGGAAGGCAAAAGGCATCGACTTCAGCCGCGTCTTCCATAAGCCCGAAGTGCCCACCGACGTCGCCGTCAGCAACACCGAGAGCCAGGTCCATCACATCCACGACATCCTCGACCGCCAGCTGATCGATAAGGCCAAGCCCGCGCTTGAAGAGCGCAAACCGGTGCGCATCGAAATGCCGATCCGCAACACCGACCGGACCACCGGGGCCATGTTGTCAGGCGAGGTGGCGCGCCGCTACGGTCACGCCGGATTGCCCGAGGACACCATTGTCGTGTCGCTGAAGGGCACCGCCGGCCAAAGCTTCGGCGCATGGCTCGCCGCCGGCGTGTCCCTCGACCTTGAGGGTGAAGCGAATGACTATGTGGGCAAGGGCCTGTCCGGCGGGCGCATCGTCGTTCGCCCCGCGCCTGAAAGCGGCATCGTGCCGGAGGAAAGCATCATCGTCGGCAATACGGTGCTCTATGGCGCCATCTGCGGCGAGTGCTATTTCCGTGGCATAGCCGGCGAACGCTTTGCCGTCCGCAACTCCGGCGCCATCGCCGTCGTCGAGGGCACCGGCGACCACGGCTGCGAGTACATGACCGGCGGTGTTGTCGTCGTCATCGGCCCTACGGGCCGCAACTTCGCCGCCGGCATGTCGGGCGGTATCGCCTATGTGCTGGACGAAGCCGGCGACTTCGAGCGCCGCTGCAACATGTCCATGGTTGACCTGGAGCCGGTGGCGGCGGAGGCCGCCGTCATGGAGCGCGTCGCGCGCCAGGGCGCCGACATGGAAAGCCATGGCCTCGTGGACGTCATGCACGACATGACCCGCCATGACGAGGAGCGGCTGCGCCAGCTCATCGAAAATCATCTGCACTATACAGGGTCACGCCGCGCCCGCACGATCCTGGACGGCTGGGCCAACTACCGGCCGAAATTCGTGAAGATCATGCCCGTGGAGTATCGCAGGGCCTTGCAGGAGATGGCCAGGCATCAGGAGGCTGACACCACCGGCCTCGACGTGCTGGAAATCGGGCTGCGCGGGGGCAAGTAGCACATGGGCAAGATTACCGGCTTCCTGGAGATCGATCGACAGGACCGACGGGACTTGCCCGCCACCGACCGCGTGCGCAATTTCAGGGAATTCGTCATCCCGCTGGATGAGCCGAGCCTCGTGCGCCAGGCGGCGCGCTGCATGGATTGCGGCATTCCCTACTGCCATACCGGCTGCCCGGTGAACAACCAGATCCCCGACTGGAACGACCTCATCTATCATTCCGACTGGGAGGAGGCGGCGCGCAACCTCCACTCGACCAACAATTTCCCGGAAGTGACCGGCCGCATCTGCCCGGCGCCCTGCGAGGCATCCTGCACGCTGAACCTCGACGACGCGCCGGTGGCTATCAAGACCATCGAGTGCGCCATCGCCGACCGCGCCATCGAGGAAGGCTGGATCCGCCCCCAGATCAAGGAAGAGAAGACCGGAAAGCGCGTCGCCGTCGTCGGCTCCGGCCCCGCCGGCCTCGCCGCCGCTCAGCAGCTTGCCCGCGCCGGCCACGACGTCCATGTCTTCGAGAAACACGCCAAGCCCGGCGGCCTGCTCCGCTACGGCATTCCCGACTTCAAGATGGAGAAGCACATCATCGATCGCCGCGTCGAGCAGATGCAGGCTGAAGGCGTCACTTTCCATTGCGGTGTCCATGTGGGCAAGGACGTCACCGCCGCAAAGCTTGAAGCTGGCCATGACGCCGTGCTGCTGGCGGGCGGCTCCGAGCATCCCCGCGACCTGCCGGTGGAGGGGCGCGACCTGGAGGGCGTACATTTCGCCATGGATTTCCTGCCGCAGCAGAACCGCCGCGTGTCCGGCGAGCCGCTCGGCGACGCCCAGCCGATCTCGGCCAAGGGCAAGCATGTAGTCGTCATCGGCGGCGGCGATACCGGCTCGGATTGCATCGGCACCTCCTTCCGCCAGGGCGCACTTTCCGTCACCCAGCTCGAAATCATGCCGCGCCCGCCGGAGAAGGAGAACAAGGCGCTCACATGGCCGCACTGGCCCTTGAAGATGCGCACCTCCTCGAGCCAAGCGGAAGGCGCGGATCGCGACTGGAGCGTGATGACGAAGAAGTTCCTGCACGCCGGTGGCCGCGTCACCGGACTGCTGTGCCTGCGCGTGGACGACAATATGAAACCCATCCCGGGCAGCGAATTCGAGCTGCGCGCCGACCTCGTCCTGTTGGCGATGGGTTTCGTCCATCCCGTCCATGAAGGGATGCTTGCCGAATTGAGCCTTACCCTCGATCAGCGCGGC
>JAYZVT010000039.1:0-4251 GCA_036155355.1 Pseudomonadota bacterium | reverse complement strand
ATGCGCATTTCCATCGGCATTGCCTGGCTGGTGATTGTCGCGGCCGAGATGCTCGTTGGCGGCACCGGCGTCGGTTACTTCGTCTGGAACGAATGGAACAATCTTTCGATAACCAATGTGATTGCGGCGATCGTTTTCATCGGCCTGGTCGGACTGGTGCTGGATCAACTGATGGGAAGGCTTCAGCGCGTCGTGTCCTACGTCGAATAGCCAAACAAGAAACGGAGCCAGGGCATGACAAAGGCCTTTATCAGTGTCGAGGGGCTAACCAAGAAGTTTCCCGAACCGTCGGGCAAGGGCGAGTTCACGGTCTTCGAAGATGTCTGGTTTGACATCGAGGAAGGGGAATTCGTCTGCATCATCGGCCATTCCGGATGCGGCAAGTCTACAATCCTCAACGTGCTGGCGGGCCTCGACGTTCCGACTTCGGGCGTCATCATCGTCGGCAATGAGGCGGTGTCCGGCCCAAGCCTCGATCGGGCAGTAATCTTCCAGGGTCACGCGCTGATGCCGTGGATGACGGCGCTGGAGAACATCCAGATCGCCGTTTCCTCGCGTCACCGGGACTGGTCGAGGGAGAAGGCCCGCGAACATTGCAAGAAGTATCTGGAACTGGTGCATCTGGAGGACGCGGGCGACAAGAAGCCCGCGCAGCTTTCCGGCGGCATGAAGCAACGGGTTGGAATCGCCCGGGCTCTGGCCATCGAGCCCAAGATACTGCTCATGGATGAGCCCTTCAGCGCACTCGACGCGCTGACGCGGGGATCGCTCCAGGACGAAACGCTGAGCATCTGCGCCAAGACACGCCAGACCACCTTCATGATCACCCATGACGTGGACGAGGCGTTGTTGCTGGCAGACAAGATACTGCTGATGACCAACGGGCCGGATGCCTTCATCGCCGAAGTGGTGGAGAACACGCTGCCGCGCAGCCGCACAAGGCATACGTTGCACAAGCACGATGAATACTATCCGCTGCGCAACCACCTGATCGACTTCCTCGTCAGCCGTTCTCGCGAGCTTTCCTCCGCCGACAAGGGCTCGGACTATCGTCCGCCCCTGGTCAAGGTCGGACAGATGCGCAAGGCGGCCTCGCAACCACCGACGCCGACGCTGCTGCGCACCGCCGCCAACCAGTGAGCGGGCAAGCAAATTTCTGATGGCCCGGCGGTCAAACACCGGGCGAAAGCAAAAAGGGAGAATAGTCATGGCGACCATCACACCAATGCCGGCATCAGGCTCCGCTCCGGCGGCGCTCATGTCGAAAATAGAGATGACGGAAGTCATCATGGCGGCGAAATTCGCCAAGGGCGCGACATGGACCGATATGTCCGCTGCCGCGGGCATGTCGGAGATCTTCATCGTTTCCGCCTGCCTCGGCCAGAACGCCCTACCCGCCAAGGCGGCGGCGAAGGTCGTCGAGTATCTCGGCCTCGGGAATCGCGCCAAGGATGTAGAGATCGCGCTGCAGTTACCGCCAAAGAAGGCACAGCAGGCGGAACTGGTGTCCAAGGACCCGCTGATCTACCGCTTCCACGAGATCACCTATGTCTATGGCGATACCATCAAGGAAATCATCCATGAGAAGTTCGGCGACGGCATCATGAGCGCCATCGACTTCGACATGAAGATCGAGAGGGTCGAGAATCCCAAGGGCGACCGAGTCAAGGTGACCATGACCGGAAAGTTCCTGCCGTACAATCAATGGTAGCCCGATCGCGGGCCGCGCCGTCAAGTTGTGGTGCCGGCGCGCTGGGACGGGCCAATGATTGCCGAACGGGTTAGCCTGTCCGGGTTCACCCGGCGGCAGGTGAAACTGACTCTTCGGCCAACTGTTTCAGGCGGGACATTTGCCTGGAAATGCGCCGCACCTCGAACGGACTGTGCAAGAGATAGCGCAGCCGTGCGTGAATGGACGTCGCTGTGACTTGCGACTCGCAACTGAGGCAGGTGCCTGTTCCCATTGGGCTCAGATGCAGATCAACTTGCTGGCTGGCGCCACGATCCTCGACCCTGAAGCCGAAATGGGTCAGAGGCGAACATGACGTAATGGTGCCCTTTGTGGCCGATGCACCCAGCCTCGCCCGGATCGTCTGACGGAAGCTGGCGCCCACTGGATTGTGGGCGTCGTAGTCGTCGGGAAGACTGATCTGATGCAGTTCCGGCATCCACAGATGCCACTGCAAGGGATCACTCACATATGGCCAGACGTGAGCGGCGGGCGCCTCGATGTCCACCTGGCAGTCAATGCGCATGTGCCTGACCTATATACGGCCGAATTCCGGTCTGGGGTCATATCCGGCCGTGTTTACCGTGAAAATTCCCGGCTGTGTTTACTGTGAAAATCAGCAAGGTTTGAAGCCGTCTCACTTTCGCGTGATAACGTCAGACATCGGAGCACTGCGCCGGTTTCCGGTGTGCGGGCTCCGCACCGATGCGAGCGGATCAGTCTGAAATGGACGGCGTACGCCAGGAACTGCGCATTCAGATCCACAGGGACCTTTCATCCCTCGCGGAGGAATGGCGCCAGCTTGAAGATATCGGTGTCGGCGGACCTCACGACACGCTCGATTGGGTCGAGGGCTGGTACACCTTCACGGGCCGAAAGGCTGGCATCGATCCCGTGATCGTATCAGGCCAGGACGAGACAGGCCGGCTGTGCTTTATCCTACCACTCGGATTGAGGCGGCACCGCGGTCTTGCAATTTTGCAATGGCTGGCGAGCGACCAGGGCAACTATGCCTCGGGGCTCTACCATCCAGACTTCTGGGCGCTGGCAGGCGACACGCCTGGACCGGCTTTGCTGCAATCGCTCGTTCCACATCTCCCCCAGGCTGACCTGATCCATCTGGAGTCCATTCCGCGCTCCGTTGGCGGACGGCCCGGCCCCTTCTCGGGCTTGCCACTCGTCGCCGATGCGACCTGCGGTCATTCCTTCCGCCTCGATGGTGGCGCGGACGACTATTTCCGCACTCACCTCAACAAGAAGGCGCGCGGAAATCTGAAGCGCAGCGAGCGTCGACTCCGCGAGCTTGGCGAGTTGCGATTCCGACAGGCTCAAGGTGCCGATGAAGTGCGGACCGGACTTGCGGCGCTAATTCTGCAAAAGCGCGAGTGGTGCCGGCAGCGGGGCGTTGCCGATTTTCTTGAACAGCCAGAGGTGCAGTCGTTCTATGAGTCTGTGTTGCTCCGCGAAGACGGAAATGCCGAGAGCCGCGCATTGCTGTTCACCCTGGATCTCGACGGGGAAATCATCGCCACCAACCTTGGCATGAGGTTCGGAGAAGAATTCCATGGCCTGATCACCACCATCACGCATGGCGACCTTCGGCGCTTCTCGCCGGGCAACGTGCTGTTCCGGATGATGGTCGAAGACGTCGCAGCACGCGGCGTTCGCGTGATCGACTGGGGTGCGGGCGAAAACGACCTGAAAGCGAAATGGTGCAATGTCGAGCGCGAACGGGCACATGCCGTCGTTGCCCTGAGCGCCAGGGGGGCTGTCGCCGCACCGGTGCTGCGAATGCTGTTGAGGCTGAAGGCCTGGATCAAGACGTCCCCCGCCCTGTGGCGGCTGGCAACGCAAATTCGCCTGACAAAAGGGCTACTAGCCCGACTTGCGCTTGCCCTTTCGGGAAGGGGCGGCCGGAGCCGGCTTGCTTCCCGCAGCGTCGAGGCGTGACAGCAATTCGTCGCGTATCTTCGCCGCCGTACCATTCCACATGGCCGCTTTTGACGCTACGAGCATCGCCTGAGATCGCAGGATGACACCGTCGTCCAGAACCTTGAGGTGATTGGCCTTGAGCGTCGTACCGGTGGTGGTGATATCGACGATGATTTCCGCGGTACCAGCAGCCGGCGTGCCCTCGGTCGCACCGAGACTTTCGACGATGCGATAGCCGGCGACCCCCGCGGCCGCGAAATGACGGCGGGTCAAGTTGGGATATTTGGTGGCCACGCGCAGCCGGCGGCCATGCTCTCGATAAAAGAGAGCGCCCACATCCTCAAGATCGCTCATGCGCTGCACGTCGATCCAGCATTCCGGCACGGCCACCACAACATCGGCCCCGCCGAAGCCGAGCGGCCGCAGGAAGTCCACCTTCTCATCAGTGTCGGCGATGGACTCCCTGACCAGATCCTCGCCAGTCACGCCCAGATGCGCACGGCCCGAGCGAAGCTGCTGGGCAATCTCCGAGGCGGAAAGGAAGGCGATCTCCACGTCTTCCAGCCCCGCGAATTCGCCGCGATAGCCCC
>JAYZVT010000038.1:0-3094 GCA_036155355.1 Pseudomonadota bacterium | reverse complement strand
ACGCTGCTGCATGAGCGTCTGCCGGATGATCTGAAGCCCGGAATCGCCTTCTATGATCCCAATGCCTTCAACGACCGGCTGCATGTGCGCGCCAACCTGATCATGGGCCGCGTGACGCAAGCCCGCGCCAACTCCGAGCAGAAGGTAGACGAGCTCATCCGGAAGGTTCTGGTGGAGCAGGGCCTGTTCCGCGATATTGTCATGCTGGCGCGCGACGTGGAGGTCGGCATCGGCGGTCAGCGCCTGCCTGCGGCCTCACGCCAGTGCCTGTCCTTGGCGCGCGCGGTCATCAAGCGCCCTGACATTCTTGTCATCAACGACGCGCTGAGTTCGCTCGACCGGGAGACCCGGGACCGTATCCGCAGGAATGTGGTCAGCCTTTTGCCTCAGACCACGCTGGTCTGGATCGACGGCGAATTGCCCAATGCCGCCGAATTCGACGAGGTGCTGGTGCTGCGCAACGGCCGCGTGCAAAAACGCATCGTGGACGCAAAGGAAGAGCATGTCGCGGCGGCCGAAGAGGAAGAGGGCGCCACGCCCTTCGCCATCCAGGCAGAAGCGGCTGCTCTGGCGCGCGTGCCGCTGTTCAGCGAGATCAATCCGACCAACCTCAAGCTGCTGGCGTTCGGCTCCAAGCGCATCACCTTCGAGCGCGGCGAGACGATCTTTGCCCAGGGCTCGACCGGCGAGAGCGCCTATGTGGTGCTATCGGGCGAGGTCGAGATCGTGCTCGGGCTCGGTGTCGGCGAGGAACGCACGGTGGCTCGCCTCGGCAAGGACTCACTGATCGGCGAGACCTCGCTGCTGGCGACCGTTCCGCGCACCGCAGGAGCCCGCGCCTTCTCCAAGGTGGACGTGCTACAGATCGACAAGGAGCCCTTCCTGCAGATCGTGCGCAGCGATCCCAAGGTGGCGGCCAACGTGGCGCGTATCGCCAGCGAGCGGCTTGCCTCCACCCTGGGACAGATGCAGAAGGCGGCCTGAGCCGCGGCGGCGGCAGGGAGTGGCGCCATGGACGCATCGAGACGCTGGCAGATCTGGCCCAAGGCGGTCGGTCACGATCTGGAGCCCGCGACGCAATCATTCAAGGACGTGCTCGACGGCCTTGCTGTTTTCTACCAGGACCCCTTCATCCGTGACGTGCGCGACACGGTCCTCGCTTTTCCGGGATCGCGCATCTGCATTGCCCTCAACAAGAAGCAGACTGCCTGCAAGAAGTGGCTGGCCGAAGAGCTGCATTCCGCCTGTGGTCCCAATCTCGGTGGCGTGCATGTGCTTGCGGGATGGTACGGACTGCTGGGCGCCATGCTGCTGGCGGACCGTCGGCTCGACATCTCGCGCCTGACCGTGATCGACGTGGATCGGTCCTGCGAGCAGGTCGCGCGCAGCCTCAATGCCAGCCACCTGGCATCGGGCCGCTTCCACTTCCATTGCGCCGACTTGTATGACCTGGACTACCGCTCGCCGCCGCCCGGACTGGAGACGCCCGACCTTGTCATCAACACCAGTTGCGAGCACCTGGACCGCTTCGGCCACTGGTTCGGGCGTCTTCCCGAAGGCCAGCTCATGGCGCTGCAATCCAATAATTACCGCGCCATCCCCGAACATGTGAACTGCGTGGAGAGCCTCGCCGACTTCAGGGCGCAGGCGCCGTTGAGCGAGCTGCTCTATGCGGGCGAACTGGCGCTCGACAAATATACCCGCTTCATGCTGATCGGGCGCAAATAGCCTTCTCAGCGACCCTTTGCTTCGGCCAGTTCCCGCAGCAGGCGCGCGGACTTAGCCGCACCATCGAGATCGACCCTGACATCGGCGCATCGCCGGTTGGCCGCGGCCCGGTCGATGATCCTGGCCAGCCCTTCGGGCGTCATATTGCGGTCTTCGAGGGTTTCGGCAAGATCCAGTTCCGCCAGCCGTGCCGCGCGCTGAGCCTGCTCGCTTTCCCCGCCGCCGCCACTATAGGTGAGGAGCACGCCGGGAACGCGCGCCCGCAGCAGATCGAGACTGGTGTTGTAGCCTGCATAGGAGATCGAAAGGCGCGCCGCCGCCAGCAGCGCGCGAAAATCAGTCCTGAAGCGTTCGACCGTCACACCCTCGGGCGCACGTCGCGTGAGCCGCGCGTAATCCGCCTCCGCCAGATGCGGTCCCGTGAGCAGCCGCCATGGCGCCCGGGAAAGGCTGGTCAGTGGCCGCGCAGCCAGCGCCGCATCGAACAGCGTCGGGCCAACCGCGCCGCCGCCCGCGGAGACGATCACTTCCTGCTGCGGCGTATCGGGCGCGGGGCGATAGACGGACTCCGGAGCCGCGACCAGCCCCGTATGGCGGACCAAATCGGCGATGTCCGCATATCGCGCGAAACTTTGCTCAAGCCCGATGAACCGGGGGTCGCCATGCACGAGCACCATGTCGAAGCCGGCGCGCAGCCGCGCGACTGTTTGGTCGAGCCGGTCTTTGCGCGTCTCCTGCTGCAACACGTCCCGGATAGAGCAGGCAATGCGCGTCCGGGGGCGGCTTGCGCGCGCGGCCTCGATGAGGGCCGTCAATTCGCCGGTAAGTTGCCGCCGCCCGAAGGGAAAGGTCTCAATGAGGAGCGCATCCGGCCGCAACTCGGCAAACAGGCCGAGCAGCCTGTCGCGCCGGTCCGCCAGCCACTCCTCGTTGATCGGCGCGCCCGCCTCGTCCCTGAGGTCGCTGAATCCGCCCGGCCCCGCCTGCAGCGGCGGCAACTGATGCAACCCTGCACCCTTTGGCGCGAAGAAGGGCAGCGGCAGTCCGCCCGAAGCGATATGGACCTCCAGCCCTTCTGCGGCGGCTGCTTCCGCGATCAGGCCCATGCGCTGCAGGTGGCCGATACCCTTGAGATACTGCACATGGATGAGCAGGCGCCGCATGACGCAGTCAGGCCGCGTTGCGGTCGGGCCGGGGCGTCTTCAGTCCGAAACGCCGGGCCAGCTCGGCCAGTCCGGTTCGGTGCGAGAAATCGCGCGTCACCCGCCGATATCCCGCCTCGCCCAGCCGGGCGCGGTCATCGGGTGCGCGTATAAGCGCCTCGAGCGCATCAGACAGTTCCCCCGGTGCGCCGGGTGCGACCAGC
>JAYZVT010000037.1:0-4291 GCA_036155355.1 Pseudomonadota bacterium | reverse complement strand
TCACCCTCCCCCTGGCGGGGAGGGTGGACGCGAGCCTCCGCGAGCGTCCGGGTGGGGAGAGCGATCATCGCCACAGATCACCCCCACCCCGACCCTCCCCCGTCAAGCGGGAGGGAGAAAGAGGCTTCGCGCCCTCAACCCGCGGCGACGGCGGCGAGGAACTTCTCGAAGGCTCTGGCGCGGTGAGAGATGGCATGTTTTGCGTGCGGCTCCATATCGCCGAAGGTAAGGGTCTCGCCATCAGGCAGGAACATGGGATCGTAGCCGAAGCCCCTTGTGCCGCGCGGCGGCCAGACCAGCGTCCCGAAGACCTTTCCCAGAAAGATATGGCATTCCCCGCCCGGAAGCGCGAGGGCCAGCGCGCAGGTGAAATTGGCGCGGCGGGCGAGCGCCTCGCGGGCGCCTTGCGCCTGCAGACGCTCTTCGACATTGCGCATGGCGCGGGCGAAGTCCCGGTCGGACCCGGCCCAGCGGGCGGAATAGATGCCCGGCTCGCCGCCGAGTGCGGCCACCTCCAGCCCTGAATCGTCGGCCAGCGCCGGCAAATTCGCGGCGTCGGCGGCGGCGCGTGCCTTCAGTTCGGCATTGGCGGCAAAGCTTGCGCCGGTCTCCTCCGGTTCGGCCAGGCCCAGTGCGGCGGCAGACACCGCCTCCACCCCGCTTGGCCGGAGCAGATCGCCAATTTCACGTACCTTGCCCGGATTGTGACTGGCGACGACGAGGCGGCTGCCGCTTGCCAGCCTGAAGGGCATCAGCCGACCGTCAGCTTCTGCAGGTTGACCAGCTCGTCGATGCCGCGACGGGCGAGCAGCATGAGCCGGTCGAACTGCTCCTGGGAGAAGGGGTCCTTTTCGGCGGAGCCCAGCACCTCGACGATGCCGCCCCTGCCGGTCATCACGAAATTGGCGTCGGCATCGGCGGTAGAATCCTCCGCGTAATCGAGGTCGAGCACCGGCTCGCCCTTGTAGAGGCCGCAGGACACGGCGGCGACGTGGTCCTGGATCGGATTGCCCTTGAGCATGTCGCGCGCCTTCATCCAGGCGAAGCAGTCGTGGAGCGCCACCCAGGCGCCGGTAATGGAGGCGGTGCGGGTGCCGCCATCGGCCTGGATGACGTCGCAATCGACGGCGATCTGGCGCTCGCCCAGAGCGGTGAGATCGACCACGGCGCGCAGCGAGCGGCCGATGAGGCGCTGTATCTCCTGGGTACGACCCGACTGGCGACCGGCCGCCGCCTCGCGCCGGGTGCGCTCGGTGGTGGCGCGGGGCAGCATGCCATATTCAGCCGTCACCCAGCCGCGGCCCTGGCCCTTTAGCCAGCCGGGCACGCCTTCGAGCAGGCTGGCGGTGCACAGCACATGGGTCTCGCCGAACCTTATCAGGCACGACCCTTCGGCGTGGCGCGAGATGGCTCGGTCGAGGGTGACGCGGCGCAGTTCGTCGGCGGCGCGTTTGGATGGACGCATTGGTTTTTACCTCGCTGGGGCCAAGGGGCGAGGCGCACCCTAGTGGAGGCACGGGCAAGGTTCAACGGCGCGGAGTCGTCTATCCGGCACTTGCGTGACGGGGCTTAACCACGGCCCAGACCCGGTTTGACGCGGGCCGCGCGCAAACCTAGATTCAGCCCCATGAGACACAGGGACACGCTGAACGCGGTGCATGGCATCCGCGCTGGCGCCGATGGCATGGTTGAACTGAACGAACGCAGCCGGGAAATCTTCCGGCAGATCGTGGAAACATACCTTTCCACCGGCGAGCCGGTGGGCTCGCGCAACATTTCGCGCTCGCTGCCGGTGCCGCTGTCGCCCGCGTCAGTGCGCAACGTCATGGCGGATCTGGAGGCGGCTGGGCTGATATCCGCGCCGCATACCAGCGCGGGACGCCTGCCGACGCAGTCCGGCCTGCGGCTGTTCGTTGACGGCCTGCTGCAGGTCGGCGACCTGAGCGCGGCGGAGCGGGCGCATATCGAGGCGCGAATCACCGCCAGCGCCGCCGACAAGGCGGTGGAAGACATGCTTGGCGAGGCGGGCGAGATGCTCTCGGGTCTCGCGCGCTGCGCCGGTGTGGTGCTGACCGACAAGGAGAACCGGCGTCTCAAGCACATCGAATTCGTCAGCCTCGATCCCAAGCGCGTCCTGGCGGTGCTGGTCGGGCAGGACGGTTCGGTGGAAAACCGCGTGCTCGCACTGACCGAGGCGCTGCCACCCTCCACGCTCGCGGAGGCCGCCAACTATCTCAATGCGCGCATCACCGGCACGACGCTTGCCGAAGCGCGCGAGCGTATCGAGCGCGAACTGGCGGAGAAGCGCGCCGAGGTGGACACGCTGACGGCGAAGGTGGTGAAGCAGGGCATCGCCACATGGGCGGGCGACGAGGGTGGGCGCAAGAACCTGATCGTGCGTGGCCGGTCGCATCTGCTGGAAGACCTTACCGCCATGGAAGACCTGGAGCGGATCAGGCTGCTGTTTGACGATTTGGAGAACAAGCAGGACCTGATCCAGCTGCTGGGCCTCGCCGACCGCGCGGAAGGGGTGCGTATCTTCATCGGCTCGGAGAACAAGCTGTTCTCGCTGTCGGGCTCCTCGCTGATCGTGGCGCCCTTCCGCGACAAGGAACGCAAGATCGTCGGCGTGCTCGGCGTTATCGGCCCGACGCGGGTGAATTATGCACGGATCATTCCGATGGTGGACTACACGGCGCGGCTGGTGGGCAGGCTGATCTCTTGATTTTTCCGGCCGCACAGCCGATATCCCGTGCAATCCCTTTCAAAATCCGAATGTTGAGGCGATGAGCGACAAACCGCAAAAGCCGAAGCCGGCCCGTCCCGAGGCCGCCGCGTCAGGAAAGCCCGGAAACGGCGCGCAGGACGGCGGGCTGCAGAACGACGACAGCCCCAATGCCGGCGGGCAGGACACGGCGCAGGAGGCCAGCGGCTGGTCCAAGGGCGAGGCCGAGGCTCTCAAGGCGGAGAATGCCGAATTGAAGGATCGCGTGTTGCGGGTGGCGGCGGAGATGGAAAACCTGCGCCGGCGCACCGAGCGCGACAAGGCGGACACGGCCAAATACGCCATTTCCAATTTCGCCCGCGACGTACTCACCATCGCCGACAACATCCAGCGCACCATCGACCATGTCCCCGCGGAGGCCGCGGAGAAGGACCCTGCGCTCAAGAGCTTCCTCGAAGGCGTGCAGGTGACGGAGCGCGAACTACTCAACGTGATGGAGCGGCACGGCATCGCCCGCATCGACCCAAAGGGCGAACGCTTCGACCCGAACATGCACCAGGCCATGTTCGAGGTGGCGGATGCCAGCGTTCCGGAAGGCACCATCGTGCAGGTGGCCCAGCCGGGCTATGTCATCGCCGACCGGGTGCTGCGGCCGGCGCTGGTGGGCGTGTCGAAGGGTGGCGCCAAGCCGGTGAAGGAAACGCCGAAGGCGGCAAACGACGACAAGCCCGGCGGCAGCAAGCCCGATGGCGACGGCGAACCGCCGCAGGGCGGTCCGCGCATGGGCGAGCATGTGGACAAGAGCGCCTGAGACTGCGCGCGCACGCCCATGATCGACCATGTGTCGCTCGCCGTAACCGATCTCGACAGGGCGACCGCCTTCTACGCAATGCTGCTCGCGCCGCTCGGCCAGCGTCTGCTGGTCCGGCGCGAGGGCAACTGCGGATTCGGCAAGGACTATCCCGAATTCTGGTTGAACCTGCGCGCGGACGCAAATCCTGGCGACGGCGCCCATGTGGCGCTCAGGGCCCGCGATTGTGACGCGGTCGATGCGTTCCACGCGGCTGCACTCGCCCATGGCGGCGCTTGCGGCGGCCCGCCCGGCGAGCGTTCGGTGACCAATGGCAAATGCTATGCCGCCTTCATCCTCGACCCTTTCGGCAACCGGGTCGAAGCGGTGACGTTTCCCCGGGACTGATCGCGAGGACTGGCGGAGCATGTTTCGACCGCCGCCGAAGCATCCCCCCTCGACAGGGGTGGCGGGCAGCGGCATGGTGGGTCGGCCCGCAGCAGACTCCTGCCTTTTGCTTCGATGTCAGACACACCGCACCGGCCAACGCTCACGCCGCTCACGCTTGCGCTTATCGTCGCCATGGCAGCGCTGTGGGGGTCGTCCTACAGCTTCGTCAAGATCGCGCTCGGCTCTGTCACACCCTTCACGCTCGCGGCGGCGCGGCTTGTCGTTTCGGCAGTGTTCCTCACAGGCATCGTGGCGGCGCGGCGCTGCGCCATTCCACGCGAAGGCCGGTACTGGGGGCGGCTGTGCGTGCAGAGCTTCATCAACGC
>JAYZVT010000036.1:0-4318 GCA_036155355.1 Pseudomonadota bacterium | reverse complement strand
CCCGGCACGATGCCTTCCTCCAGCAGCCAGTCCTGCAAGTAACGGCGGTAGGCGCAGCCCTCCTCGAAGGCGATGACGGTCTTGCCGCTGATTGCCTTCTTGTCCTTCAGTTCGGGAAAGTCCCGCGGGGCGACCAGCACAAGGCTTTCCTCGAAGACGGGCGCGGTGTTCACCCGTTCCAGGCTGAGCGGCTCGGCGACAAAGGCGGCTTCCACGTCATAGGCGAGAAGGCGCTCGACCAGGCCGCCAACAGTGTCGGTCTCGATCTCGATGCGCACTTCGGGATAGAGCGCGTGATAGCGCGAGAGGATCTGCGGCAGGCGTGCGGCGGCGGTGCTCTCCATGGTGCCGATGCGGAAGGTGCCGCTCGGCTGGCCCTGCATGACCGCCTCAGAGGCTTCCGCGGAAAGCTCGATCAGCCTGTCGGCATAGCGCAGCAGCAATTGGCCTTCCGGCGTCAGCGTCAGTCCCTTGGGATGGCGCAGGAAAAGCAGCTTGCCGAGCTGGTCCTCGAGCTGCTTCAGGCGCGTGCTGACGTTGGACTGGACCCGGTTCAGCCGCTGCGCCGCCCTGGACACGCTGCCTTCAAGCGCGACCGTGCGGAAGATCTCCAGGGCCCGGAAATCGAGGGCTTTCGCGGCAGGCGGCATGTTCATGGGGCGACTCGCCGTGTATCTCAAAATATGAACAATAGCATCAGTATTATTCATTTTTCATGATGGAAGGCAAGGGGTAGCATCCATATGCCGAAACCCCCGTTGGCCGGAGCAGCCGATGCCCGTTGTCTCATCCCCCACCCGAGCCGCAGCAGCAGGCCTTGTTTCGCTGGCCGCGGCCATGGGCATCGGCCGCTTCGCCTTCACGCCGCTGCTGCCGCTGATGCAGCAGGAAGGCCTGCTGGATGTGGCGCGTGGCGGCGAGCTGGCCAGCGTGCATTTCGCCGGCTACCTCGCCGGCGCGCTGGCGGCGGGCTGGCTCCGTCTGCCGCCGCGGCCGTCGCTGCTCGCGGCGCTGGGGATCATCGCCGTGGCGACGCTGGCCATGGGCCTGACGGAGAATTTCATCCTGTGGCTGTTGCTGCGCTTCGCCAGCGGCGCGGCCAGCGCATTCGTGCTGGTGGCCGTCAGCAGTCATTTCATCAGCTTCCTGGCGGAGGCGGGCCGCGCCGGCCTGCAGGGCTGGGTCTTCGCCGGCGTGGGCGCGGGGATCGCGCTGGCCGGTCTCGCCACGCTTGGCATTATGGCGATGGGCGTTCCCAGCCCGCTTGCCTGGCAATTGTTCGGTTGGGTGAGCCTCGCGGCCGTGGCGGCGGTGTTGCTGCTGTGGCCGGGAGACCGCGGGGGACCGGTGCGAACGAAGCAGACAGGCAAGGCCGCGCGCGTCCCGGTGCAATGGCCGGCTGTCGTCGCCTATTGCGCGGCGGGCCTCGGCTATGTGATCCCGGCGACCTATCTGCCTGTGCTGGCGAAGGAGACGGTGTCCTCGCCGATGATCTTCGGGCTCGGCTGGCCTGTGTTCGGCGCGGCGGCCTTCGTCTCGACGCTGATTTCCGCACGGCTGCACGCGCGGCATTCCAACCGCCAGGTCTGGGCCGTGAGCCAGCTGGTCATGGCCGGCGGCCTGCTGCTGCCGGTGTTCGCGCCGCATATCGCCGCCGTCATCCTGTCGGGCCTCGCCGTCGGCGGCACCTTCATGATCGTGACCATGGCCGGCATGAAGGAAGCGTATCGCATCGGCGGGAAGGACGATGCGCAGCGTCACATCGCCGTGCTGACCACGTCATTCGCCGCAGGACAGATGGCCGGTCCGGCGATGGCGGGCTGGATGCGCGAGGCGACCGGCAGCTTCGCCACGCCGCTCATATTCACCTCGATCCTGCTCGCCGCCGCCGCGTTCTGGCTGGTCCGGCCGGCGGGCGTCACGGAGACGGCCAGACCATGAAACTTTACCTCAACACCGCGTCTCCCTTTGCCCGGCTCTGCCGCGTTCTGCTCGTCGAAACGGGACTGGAGAAGGACACCGAGCTGGTGATGACCGATCCGTGGGCCAAGGATGAGAAGCTGCTCGGCGCCAATCCCGCCGGCAAGATTCCGGCGCTCTCGCTCGAGGATGGCACGCATCTGGTGGAAAGTTCCTGCATCGCCGATTTCCTGATGCTGCGTTCGGGCGCGGTGTGGCTGTCGCCACTGTCCCACGAGAACCCGGCAGAGCGGCTGGAGGTCCTCGGGCTGGCGCGGGCCGCCATCGACTGCTCCTTCGGCGCGGTGATCCAGGAGCGCTTCGCGCCGGGTTCGCCGCTGATCGAGCGGTGGACCTCGGCATTGCCGCGCATCGCGGAAAGGCTCGGGCAGCTTTATGGACGGCGCAAACGCAGCCCCGACTGCGACCTTGGCGATCTCACCACGGCAGTCGCCTTCGACTATGTCGGCTTCCGTCTGCCGCAAGTGGACTGGCGCAAGAAGGCAGGGCCGCTCGTGGAATGTCTTGCGGTACTCTCCGCGCGCAGCTCGCTGGCTTCGACAAAGCCGAAATAGGCTGCGTGCAGTGGCGATTGCCGCAGGAGACATGACGTCCTAGCGTGTCCGGCATGAGCGGCGAGGCAGCGGGCAACATCGGCGTGCAGATGCGCAAGGCGCGCGAGGACGATCTTGAGGCCATAGTGGACCTGCTCGCCGACGACGGACTGGGACAGTCCCGCGAGGACTCTTCGCGCCCGCTGGCGGCGGCCTATCGCGACGCATTCCGGGCCATCGAGGCCGATCCAAACCAGTTGCTGCTGGTGGCGGATGTGGACGGGGAGGTGACCGGAACGCTGCAGCTCAGCTTCATTCCGGGCCTTTCGCGGCTGGGCGCCTGGCGCGGGCAGATCGAGGCGGTTCGGGTGTCGCGGGACGCGCGCGGCAGCGGTCTCGGCCAGAAAATGATCGAATGGGCGATCGGCGAATGCCGCAGACGGGGCTGCTCGCTGGTCCAACTCACCTCCGACAAGTCCCGCAGTGACGCGCTGCGCTTCTATGAGCGGCTCGGCTTCCGCGCCAGCCACGAGGGGTTCAAGTTGACCCTCTGAGGCGCATTTAGCGCGGGGTGCTGAGATCTCCTCAGCGTTCGAGCCAGCGACTGTCAGGCCATTGGGAAAGTAAGGCATTCCGGACCTGGCGACCAGCCAAGGTTGCATTCCGCCATCGCTGACCGCAGTCTGTCGGGCGTTGGAAAGCAAAGCCGCTGACAGACACTGGACTGCCGCATGGGACTCAACCAGGGGCCGATTGGCCGGAGCGACCTCGAACCCCATTGCAGGGCTGCGCGGTTCGGCGCGGGCGATATTCTGCGGCGGCGAGGTCACCACTACAACGACATGTACTACATCGCCGAAGGCGATGTGGAAGTGGAGATCGCCGCCTCGCGTCTGGAAAGCGAACGGTTGTCACTCGGTCCGGGCACGGTGATCGGCGAGATCGGATTTCTCAACGGCTGTCCCGCGACCGCCAACGTGACCGCCAAGGCGCAAGGCGCGGCGCTGGTCATCGACGATGGTACGCTGATGCGCATCGAGCGCGTGGATCCGGCGCTGGCAATCCGCCTGTCGCGATTCCTGGCGGATGTCGCGCGGGAGCGCAGCGCCTATCTCGATATGCGCTTTCCCGCCACAGCCAGCGTCGGCAAGACCGGACGGGTGGAGGTTCACCTGTGCCGCAACAAGGAGATGGTCGAGCAGGCCGCGCGGCTGAGATATGCCATCTACTGCGAGGAGCTTGGGCGCAGCTCGCCCTACGCCGATCATGAGCGCAAGACCATCAGCGATGGCCTCGATTCCTTCGGGCATACCTTCATCGCCACCGAGAATGACGAGATTATCGGCACGATCAGGGGCAACTGGGCGGCGGAAGGCGATCTTGGGGTGCTCAAGGATCTCTATGGCATGACGCCGTCGCGGCACTACCCCGAAAGGTCCGGCATCTGCACGAAATACATGGTGAAGAAGGAAAGGCGCCGGGGCCCGGCCGCGCTGAGCCTGGTGGCCGCGCTCACCCGCTATGGTCTCCGCCGGGGCGCGAGCGAATGTTACATCGATTGCGTTCCGCCGCTGCTGCCCTACTACAGGGCGATGGGTTTCGTGCCCTCGGGCGAGGCCTTCTTTCACTATGAAAACGGCACTTCGCTGCCATTGCGTCTGGACTTGGAGAGGCACGGGCGTAAACTCAGCCGCGAGCCTGACGCGCGCCAGATGCTCCAGCTTTATCTGAAGGCCAGGATGTATGCCTGGCTGCACAAGATTGGATCGAGGCTGGATCCGGAAACGCAGACCGGAGGCTAGGCA
>JAYZVT010000035.1:0-3212 GCA_036155355.1 Pseudomonadota bacterium | reverse complement strand
CGAGATGTCGCCCTGGATGGTGTTGGTGGGACGCGAGAACGAGTTGACCACGCCGAGCGCCTGCTGCTTCGACGGGCTGTCCGGAACGAAATCGACGAAGGACGCGTCGCTGCGCTTGTAGGCGGTGGTCTGCGAATTGGCGATGTTGTCGGAAATGCGCTCCAGGGCGTAGGACTGGGCCTTCAGACCCGTGATCGCCGTGGTCATCGCGCCGAAAATACCCATTACTTCCTCCATGACTGCCGGCACGCGCGTGGGCCGGACGCAACTGAACTCGCCAACCACTAGCAAGCCGGAGGCCAGAGCAATTAAATGCTGTAAATCAATAATTTAATTGCGTGATACAGCAAGGTGCGGCGGCTCCTGCCGGGCAGAATTTGCCGGGCTCAGGCAACAGTTGCCGACGCCGCGCAAGATCGCCGCGCCAGCCTTGCCGCACCGGGAGCAACCCAATAGTCTGCGCCGGCGCAAAGGCGGACGGCAGCGGAGCTAGGCATGAAATTCAGCGGCACCAGCAGTTACGTGGCGACGGAAGACCTGCGGGTCGCGGTCAATGCCGCCATCGCGCTGGAGCGGCCCCTGCTTATCAAGGGCGAGCCCGGCACTGGCAAGACGGTTCTCGCGCGCGAGGTCGCTTCCGCGCTGGGTGCGAAGCTGATCGAGTGGCACATCACGTCCACGACCAAGGCAATTCAGGGTCTCTACGAATATGACGCGGTCAGCCGGCTGCGGGATTCCCAGCTGGGAGACGAGCGGGTCCGCGACATCTCCAACTACATCCGCAAGGGCAAGCTGTGGGAAGCCTTCGACATGGACGAGCGGCCAGTGTTGCTCATCGACGAGATCGACAAGGCCGACATCGAGTTTCCCAACGACTTGCTGCAGGAACTCGACCGCATGGAGTTCCACGTCTACGAAACCGGTGAAACCGTGCGCGCCCGCCAGCGTCCCATCGTCATCATCTCCTCGAACAACGAAAAGGAGCTGCCCGACGCTTTTCTGCGCCGCTGCTTCTTCCACTACATCCGCTTTCCCGACGAAGAGACGATGCGCCAGATCGTCGATGTGCACTACCCCGACCTGAAGTCCCGGCTGCTCACCGAGGCGCTGCGCATCTTCTATGACATGCGCGAGGTCCCCGGACTGAAGAAGAAGCCGAGCACTTCCGAACTGCTTGACTGGATCAAGCTGCTGCTGAACGAGGACGTGGGTCCCGAGACGCTGCGCGAAACAGACTCACGTAAGCTCATTCCGCCGCTCCACGGCGCCCTGTTGAAGAACGAGCAGGACCTGCACCTCTTCGAGCGGCTCGCTTTCATGGCACGCCGGGAATCGCGCTAGGAGGCGGCAGGAGTGTCCGCGTCGCCGAAGCAGCCCAATCCAACCTTGGACTACTATTCCGGCCACGCCGATGCTTATGCGGCGCGCACCCAGTCCGACCGCAACCGCTACTTCGTCGATGAATTCACGCGCGGCCTCCCCGCTGGTGCGGCCATCCTCGATCTTGGCTGCGGCGCCGGCTGGGCGGCGGTCGAGTTCGAGCGGCGCGGCTACGACGCCCATGCCGCTGACGGCTGCCCCGAACTGGTGACGATAGCCAGCACCCGGCTGAAGCGCCCTGCCCGCGTCATGCTCTTCGACGAACTGACTGAGAACGCGGCCTATGACGGCATCTTCGCCAATGCCGTGCTCCACCATCTGCCCAAGTCGGCAATGCCCGGCGTGATGAAGCGGATTGCTCGCGCGCTCAGGCCCGCCGGTCGCCTGTTCGCCAGCTTCAAGCAGGGCGAGGGCGAGCACAGCGACAGGCTGGGGCGCTTCTACGCCTACTACACACAGGAAGAGCTGCAGCGCCTGGTATGGGCCACGCCGGACCTCGCCTTCGACCGGATCCTGCGCCAGGAGGGCCTCGACTTCGCCAATGAGCCCCAGGTGTTCCTTGGCGTTTTGGCCCACCGGCCGGCCTGATACCCCGCGGCGCACTCGCGAGACGTCCTCAGGTCATCGATCAACAGATTGATTTTCATATGTTTTTTCGCCAGGCGGATGAACGGCGGATGAACAGCCGTTTCAAATCCCGTTCAAGGCCAGCCCCCTACCCTCCGAATCAAGTCGAGGTTGTGCCGGCAATGCACCGGCCGCCCGCAGGAGCAAAAACGGAGTGGACCGATGAACACGGAATTTCTCAGGGGCATGATGATGCTGATGGCCATGTATGGCCTGCTGACCCTGGCGACCGTCCTCACCAGCCTGATGTGAACCTTTCCGACGGATCGCGCGACCAAGGGTCGTTAAACATTGTGGCGGCGCCCAGAGGCGCCGTGACTGGCTGCGACGGGAGAGAACAATGGCCGCCGATTATTGCCGCGCGATGGCGCTGTACGGGCTGATCGTCCTGACGCTCATTGTGTTCACCGCCATCGAATCCCATCTTTGATGCATACCATCTCCTGCCAGGACGGTTGATTTTTCCGCACCCGGCAGGCACCCATCTGTCATTGGGGCGCTCTCCGCCCGCGAAGGACAGGCATCAGTTTGAGCAGCGAAGGTTTCACCACCTCTATTTCCGACACCCTGCGCAACATAGGCGCATTCACCCGAGACCTGGTGCGCCCGACCCTGCGTCTCGGCGTCACCGGCCTGGCGCGCTCGGGTAAGACCGTGTTCATCACCGCCTTCATCCACAATCTGCTTGCGGGCGGCCGGCTCCCCTTCTTCGATCCGGTCGCCCAGGGCCGGCTTGTGCGCGCCTATCTGGAACCGCAGCCCGACGATGCCGTGCCGCGTTTCGACTACGAGCGCCATCCCGCCGACCTCGAGGCGAAGCAGCCGCATTGGCCTGAAAGTACGCGCCGCCTCGCCCAATTGCGTCTCACCCTGGAATACGAGCCCAAGGGCTACGTGCGCCGTCAGATGGGTCTCAACAGGCTGCATGTTGACATCGTGGACTACCCCGGCGAATGGCTGCTCGACCTGCCTCTTCTGGAGAAGGACTACGCCTGGTGGTCGCAGGAGTCTCTGGACGCCAGCACGGCATCGGCACGGTCCGGTTTCTCGCGCCACTGGCGCAGGGCGCTGCAGGGCATCGACGCTGCCGACGAAGCCGATGAGTCTCTCGCCGCGAAGCTGGCGGAGCTGTTCAAGGACTATCTGCGCGCCTGCCGCAGCGATCCCTACGCCCTCTCCACCGTGCCACCGGGACGCTTCCTCAT
>JAYZVT010000034.1:0-2775 GCA_036155355.1 Pseudomonadota bacterium | reverse complement strand
GCCCGTGGCCCGCAAAGTAGAACAGCGAAACTTCCGCGCCGCGCGAGGCGAGCGCGAATTCGCGCGCCTTTGCCTCCATGCCCGGGCGGTCGAGATCGAGTCCGGCGATGACCTGAAAGCCCAGCTTCTCCAGTACGGTCGACACAGCCGCCGCGTCGTTCTTCGGGTTCTTCAATGCCGGCGCCGACTTGTAGGCGGAGTTACCGATGACCAGCGCCACGCGCTTGGCCGATGCCGGGGCGCTGGAGCATGACAGGAAGAAAACAATGGCCAGGAATGAAATGGCTGATCGGACGGCGGCGCACATGATGTCGTCGTCTCCCCTGAAGCAGGTTTTTGATCCCCGGAGCCCTAGATTTGCCTATTCGGGCGAAGCTGCCAACCCTGCAACTGGCTCGGGGCCCGCCGATGTGACCGGGAATAGCGTTAATCCGCCGGACTGTGGTGCGGCGGCGTTGATTTCTCTGCGGCGCCCGTGTCAGATCAGGACACGGAACTTTCGTCTCTCCCCGGTATTTCATCCCCGACTGCCCTCCATGGAGACCTCATGCACGACACCGCTATAGTTGCCGCACTGCTGTCCGCGGTGGCGCTGGGGGCCATGCTGTTTTTCTCTTTCGCCATAACTCCGCTGATCTTCCTGCGCTTGCCGACGCAGACTGCGAGCGGTCTCGTCCGCGACCTGTTCCCTGTCTATTACATCGCGCTCGCTGCCGTGACCGCCGGGGCAGGGGCGTTCGCCGGACTGCGCCTGGAAGGCATACTGATCTGGCTGACTTGCATCCTGTTTCTGCTGGCGCGTTTCGTCCTCGTTCCCGCTATGGAAAAGGAGCGAAGCGGACGCGACAAGTCGCCAAGATTTGTCTTGCTCCACCGTGTCAGCATGGTCATCAATCTGGCCCAGATGGTCCTGCTGGCCGTCGCAGCCATGCGGTTGGCCGGCTAGCCAATTCCACTTTCGGGGCGGCAGGCGATGTATCTCTTTCTCGCGGGCGCGGTGATCCTGCTGTCGGCGGTCGGCCTGTTCTGGCTCAAGGACCAGCTGCAAAGCCCCACGCTCGCGCGCCTGGCTTATTCCGGCCTGGTTGCGCGCCTCACGCTGGCCGGCGCCGCGCTGTGCGTGCTTGGTATCCTGTTGTTCCTGGGTGAACTGCTGAGTGGCCGCGCCGTCTAGGCACTGACCGCTGCAACCGGCCTGTCGTCAAAGCGCCATTGCCTGTCCGCCGCCAGGTGCATCATCGCGCGCTCGGCGATGCCGGTGATGGTCAGTAGCGGATTGACGCCGAGCGAGCGCGGGATCGCCGCGCCGTCGCACACATAAAGACCTTCATGCACATCGGTTGCTCCGCTTGCGGCATTGCCATCGAACACCTGGCACTTGTGGTTGATCACGCCGCAGCTGCGATCCTCGCCCATGCCGCAGCCGCCAAGAGGATGCGCGGTTGCGGGCTTGTTGCCGATCATGGCGTTGGCGAGCGGGTTCTTTACGTAGCTTGCGCCGTTGGCCTTGACGGTACGTTCCAGCATCTGGTCGAGCCGGAGATAGACGTCCTGCTTCGACACGTCTGGCCAGTGCACCGTGGTCCTGCCCCCGTCAACGAGACGGATCTCGCCTTCGGCGGCATCATGGGATACCGCGAAGAAGGTGTGCAGCCGCGCGAAGGGACCGTGATACACGCCCTTGATGAGACTCTGCGCCGCGCCCAGCAGCCTTCCGCCCGGTATGAAGGCAACCGGCAGCAGCGGCGCCAGCGCTGACGGCATCACGCCTTCCTGCAGGTAGAGTTCCTTCGACAGGTCGTCCGCGTCCGATACGCCGATCTGCCCGGCGACGCAGGTGCCGACCGGACCGACATCGGCCTTGGGCGGATGGCCGACGCCGATGGCGTTGACTGGAATCTTCGCGCCGTAACCGAAGGCGATGATGTCGCCATTGGCGGAGAAGCCGTGGCCGAGACGCGGCGACATCGCCAGCCCGCGTTCGCGCGAGCGCAACAGGATTCCAGTCGAGCCGATGGTGCCTGCGCCGAGCACCACGATGTCCGCCTCGACGCATTCGAGCGCGGCTTCACCATTTCCTGCATCGCTCGCGTGAAACCACACCTGCCAGCGCCCGCCGGCGCGGCTCACATGCGAGACGGAAGTGCCGGTGAACATTTCCGCGCCGTGACGCTTTGCGTCAGGCAGATATGTCATGGCGACGGTGTTCTTCGCGCCAACATTGCAGCCCGAACAGCAGTCGCCGCAGCCATTGCAGGCGGGCTGTTCCACACCCGCCGGGTTGACCGCGTCGGTGAAATTGACTGTGACCGGCGCTGCGTGTGGCGCATGGCCGATTGCGGTCCCGGCCTGTTCCAGCGCCTTGTATTTGGTGAGGTCGCATGCCCGCGGATAGGGAGCTGGGCGAAGCATACGGTTTGCCCGGTGGAACCCTTCATCGAGCAGCGGATCGCGGGAAAACGCCGCGGGCCACGCCTCGTCGGCGAAGACGCGGGCGTCGGGACGCAGCGCCACGCCTGCATTGATGAGCGAGGTGCCGCCGAGGCCGCAGCCGAGAATGACGTCGATATGTTCGCCCACCCGCACATCGAAGAGAGCCGTGGCCGGTCCGGTCCTGACCCGTTTTGAGGTGATCTGGAGGTCCCGGCGCAGATCGGGAAAGCGGCTTGGAAATTCCCCGGTCGGCACTTCGCGGCCCCGCTCCAGCACGCAGACCGAACGACCGCAGCGCGCCAGCCGCGAAGCCGCCACGCCGCCGCCATAGCCGGAGCCGAC
>JAYZVT010000033.1:0-4622 GCA_036155355.1 Pseudomonadota bacterium | reverse complement strand
AGAGTTAAATCGTGTGGCGGCATCAAATTTTCTGTTGAATTTTTGCAGGGAGCATCCGGGAGGGGCCTACACCCCTTGCCAAGGGCAATGCCAGGCGGCAGCCGGAAGCGGCGCCTGCCGATTGGCGGAGAGTGGCTGGGGCGCCAGGATTCGAACCTGGGATCACGGGATCAAAACCCGTTGCCTTACCGCTTGGCCACGCCCCAAATCGCTCCGCTGCCGGCGCGCTGCTTATAGGAGATGGCCTCTGGCGGAGCAACCCGAGGGCGGGCGGACCCAGGCGACAATTCCTTCGGGATGCCGGGGCGGCGTGCTACTAGTGCGGGTCATGAAGGAATCCAGGCCCAAAGTGAGGCGGCGCATGCTTGGCGGAATCGACCCCAAGCTGTTCATTACCGCGCTGTTTTTGGGATGGCTGGTGGTGCTGAAGTGGTTTGGCGCGCTGTAAGCCGACGCCTTTGCTTGCGGCCCCGGATGACCGGGGCTATATAACGGGCCGCCGGAAACGGGACGGTAGCGGAGTGTAGCGCAGCCTGGTAGCGCACCTCGTTCGGGACGAGGGGGTCGCAGGTTCAAATCCTGCCACTCCGACCATCCTGCGGGCCTGGCGGAGTAGTAGACGCAGGTTCAAGTTCAGGGCCCAACCCGTTGGCAATATTCAGTAAAATTCAATCATGAGCACGACGGAAACCCCGAAGGTCGCCTCCGCGCAGCTCGCCTTCAACCGCGAGATGAATTTCGAATACGGGGTGATCCAGCAACTCGTGCCCGGCGTGCGCCGCCTCGTCGCGCGCAACGCGGGACCCTTCACCTTCAAGGGCACCAACACCTACATCGTGGGCCGCGGCAATGTGTGCGTCATCGATCCGGGGCCGGAGGACAAGGCACATCTGGAGGCCCTGCTCACGGCACTGCGCGGCGAGAGAGTGACGCATATCCTCGTCACCCACACCCATCTGGACCACACGGGCAATGTGGCGGCGCTGAAGCATCACACCGGCGCGGAAGTTGCGGCCTACGGGCCGGTCAAAACGTCGCGAGGTGTGCGGACTACCAGCCCGTCGGGGGAGGCCTTCGTGGACAAGACGCTGGAGCCCGACCGGCGTGTGACCACGGGCGACACGATCCGCGGCAATGGCTGGAGCATAGACGTCCTGCACACGCCAGGCCATGCGCCTGACCACCTGTGCTTTGCCTATGTCGGGCAACGAACGGTGTTTTCAGGCGACCATGTCATGGGCTGGAATACGACGGTGGTGGCGCCGCCGGAGGGCAATATGGGCGACTACATCGCCTCACTGGAATTGCTGCTGCCCCGAAACGACAGGGTGTTCTTCCCAGGTCACGGCGGCCGCATACAACTGCCGCAACGGGTGGTACGGGCCTACCTGATGCACCGGCGCTGGCGTGAGCAGTCCATAATCGCTTGCCTGGAGGATGGCTTGCGCTTCATTCCCCAAATCGTCTCCAAAATGTACTCGCATCTAGATCCCAGCCTTGCAGGCGCTGCCGCGCTCTCGGTTCTGGCTCACCTGGAGTTTCTGATTGAGCGGGGCCTTGTTGTTGCCGATCAAGCTCCTCCCGCAATCGAGTCAGCCTTTTCTCTTCCTCGGCCTTGAGCTTTTCGCGCTCCGCTCGGGCCTTGCGGACCCGCTCGCGCTCAGCGGCGGCGCGACGGGCGAGCGCCAGTTCAAGCGCTTCCTTCTCGCCCTTCTCCAGTCCGAACCTGATCTCGTCGAACAGCCTAGTGATCCGCTTTGCATTGGCGCCGAAGTCATGCTTGCCGTAGCGCGAGGCCGAACGCACGTCGATCTGGGCCTCACGCGTGCCGGGATTGACGCGAATGGCCACGTCGTCGGCAAAGGCCATGACAAGGGTGTGGGCAACAGCCTCGATGTAGCCCGGCTCGGAAGCCGTCGGCGGCGTGAAACGGACGACCTTCCAGTTGAGTCGCTCCGCGGCCTCCTTTACGAGGTCGAATGTCTGAACAGCGGACCGCTCCAGCACCATCGGCCGGATGTGGGGATAGGCGTCATATTGCGGTCCTGAAAAGCGCTCGCGCGGGTAGACCGATTCCGCGCCTGCAGCCAACCTCGCCAAGGCAAGCGCGCTGTATTGCGGCACGTTGTCCGCGTCTGTGACGATGTCATTGAGCTGGGGCCGGAACAGCAGATCGGGCAGATATATCGCGGGACCGGCCAGGACCGTCATGGCGATTGCGGCGCCGGCGGCGGCCCGGCCCATGCCGCCGATGCCCTGCTGCCAAATCTGCGCCGCCGCCGCCAATGCAAGCAGGAGTGAAGTGATCGCCGTGCCAACGGCCAGCACCAGAAGGTTGACGCCCACCGGCGTGCCGATCCACCCAAAGCGATGCAATAGCACCGCCAGGATAGCGACCTGGGCTGCGAAAAAGGCGAGCCGCCGACTCCAGACGGCCCGCGCCGACAGCCTCGAGTAGACGCGCGCCGTCATCGCCTGCACGGGTATTGTGACTACGCTCATTAGCTCGCACCCATGTGGCCGAATTGTGCCTGATGGGGTACCCCGTCAAACAGGCCAAGTCCAGCCCGGCCGACTGCGACGGTGCGGCGTCTTTTTCGAGTGGACAAACTGGCCTATACCCACGTCCGTTATCAGTGGCGCGCCCGGCGCGTCAAAGAATCACCGGAGCGCCACCATGACCGCCCTGACCAACGCGCAGATGCGCGACGTCGAAACGCTTATTCACCCCTACACCAACCTGAACACGCACAGGTCCGCCGGTCCGCTGATCCTGGAGCGCGGCAAGGGCGTGTATGTGTGGGACAACACGGGCAAGCGGTACATCGAGGGCATGGCGGGACTTTGGTGCACGGCGCTTGGCTATGGCAATCGCGAACTGATCGAAGCGGCGCGCGAACAAATGGAGAGGCTCTCCTTTACCCACATCTTTGGCGGCAAGTCACATGATCCCGCCATTGAGCTGGCGGAACGGATCAAGGAAATCTCCCCCGCTCCGGCATCAAAGGTGTTCTTCACCTGCTCGGGTTCGGAGGCGAACGATACACAGATCAAGCTCGCCTGGTATTACAACAATGCCCGCGGCAAGCCGGAGAAGAAGAAGATCATCTCGCGACAGCGCGCCTATCACGGCGTCACAGTCGCAACAGCGAGCCTCACCGGCCTGCTCGCCAACCACCGCGACTTCGATCTGCCAATTGACCGTTTCATCCATACCGGATCGCCGCACTACTACCACGATGCCGAAGCAGGCGAGACCGAACAGGATTTCTCCGAGCGCCGTGCGCGCGAACTGCAGGAGATGATCGAGAAGGAAGGCCCGGACACAATTGCTGCCTTCATAGCCGAGCCGGTACTCGGGGCGGGCGGCGTCGTGGTTCCGCCTGACGGATATTTCGAGGCGATCCAGGCTGTCCTCGACAAGTACGACATCCAGTTCATTGTCGACGAGGTGATCTGCGGTTTTGGTCGCACGGGCAACATGTTCGGCAGCCAGACTTACAAGATCAGGCCCGACAGCATTTCAGTGGCCAAGGCGATCACCTCGGCCTATGCGCCGCTCGGCGCGCTGACCGTATCGGAAGACGTCTATCAGGCGATGATCGACGAAAGCCGCAAGATCGGCACCTTCGGCCACGGCTACACCTATTCCGGACATCCGCTTTCCACCGCGCTCGGGGTGAAGACGCTGGAGATCTACAAGCGGGACGACATTGTTGCGAAAGTGCGCAAAGTTGCCCCCCTGTTCCAGAAACGGCTGGCCGCGCTTGGCGAGCACCCGCTCGTGGGCGAGGCGCGCGGCGTCGGGCTGATCGGCGCGGTCGAACTGGTGGCGGACAAGAAGGTGAAACGGAATTTCGACGCCAAGCAGGGCGTCGCCGCCAAGGCAGCCATGTTTGTCCAGGAAGAGGGCCTCATTGTCCGCAATATCTTCAACGATACCCTGACGCTATGTCCTCCTCTCATCATCTCCGAGGACGAGATCGGCGACATGTTCGATGCGCTCGAACGCGGTCTCGACCGCACCGCTACATGGGTCAAGAAGCAAGGCTGAACTAGCGGACGATGGCGACCTTGCCCGAGGCAAGACCCATGACCAGCCAGGGCCGCCGATCCCTCCCCGGGCGCACCGCCAGGATTTCCGTCACCACCGGAGACGGCAAGTCTATGCGCAGCGGCTCGGCCGCCGCGCCGCCAGCGAGAGAAATCACCCGCAACGTGCGCCTATCCGCCGACGGCAACAGCAGATCTGCGACACCATCACTGTCGAAATCTCCCGCGACGCTCATTTCGAGTGCGCGCGAGCCGATGGCGTGATTTGAAAATCCGGTCAGCGACCGCTCGAGCGTCAGCTTGCCATCCCTGTATTCCCAGAATTCCAGGCGTCCGCCGATATGCGGTGTGACGACAATGGCAATCTCGGGCCGGCCATCACCGTCGAAGTCGGCGATGCCGGCTGGGTTGAGCCAGCGGTTCGGCTGGCCGACCGGTGGTGTCTCTGCGACGATCTCGAGGCCGTGAAGGCCGGTCACTTTCGCCACCGCCATCGCCGCGCCGCGCCGCAGGTAACTGCGGATGACCACAATCTCCTCGGACTTGTCACCATCAAGGTCGGCATACCA
>JAYZVT010000032.1:0-7196 GCA_036155355.1 Pseudomonadota bacterium | reverse complement strand
ATCGAGATCGCGCACGCGCGCCGGATCGGGCATGTCGGTGCCCTTCGGCGTTGCCAGCAGGAAGTGGTCCTCGAGTATCTGAACTGAACCGAAGCGATCGTTGGAGACAGGCAGGGCCAGCAGCGCCGCATCCAGTTCGCCCTTCGCTACTTCCTCGCTCAGCCTCTCTGTCTTTGCCTCTTGCAGGCGCAGTTCCAGTTCGGGGAATTGTGCCTGGAGCCGCGGTAGAGCGACAGGCAGGAAATAGGGCGCGACCGTGGGGATCACGCCGAGCGATAGCCTGCGCCCAAGTGGTCCCCGCCCCGTCCCGCTGACTGCCTCGAGATCCTGGACGTCGAGCAGGATGCGACCCGCCCTGCGCACCACTTCACGGCCCACCTCGGTCAACTGCACCGATGCCCTGCGGCGCTCCACCAGCGGCGCGGCAAGCGCGTTTTCCAGTTCCTTGATCTGCATGGACAGCGCCGGCTGCGTCACCGAACAGGCCTCCGCCGCCCGTCCGAAATGGAGGGTATCCGCCAGCGCCCGCAGATAGCGCAATTGCCGAAGGGTGACTGCCAAAATCCCGCTTCCGCTTGTAAATTTCGTAGTCAGAAAATCTAATTGAACTGATCCAAAAAAGCAATTGGACCTTATCGAATGATGGGTGCGACAACACTCCTCCACATTCAGGAAATGCGGCCTGCAGTGCCGCAAATTGGAGCCGCGACTACGCGGACTCCGGACGCATCACAAGTCCCCGTCCGGCCACTGGCGCTTCGTTGGCAGCCAGGCGACGGACCGGAGCCACAACACCAGGGAGAGAGAAAATGGACGCGAAAGTTGACGACAAGGGGCCGGGCGGCTGCCCGTTCCATAGCACGCGCGGTTTCACCAACCGCGACTGGTGGCCGAACCGGCTCGATATCGATGTCCTCCATCGGAACACCGCCTTGTCCAACCCCATGGGCAGGGACTTCGACTATGCAAAAGAGTTCAAGAAGCTGGACCTCAAGGCCCTCATCAGGGACCTCAAGGCCCTGATGACGGACTCGCAGCCGTGGTGGCCGGCGGACTTCGGTCACTATGGCGGATTGTTCATTCGCCTTGCGTGGCATGCCGCGGGTACGTACCGCATCACAGACGGCCGCGGCGGCGCCGGCGCCGGACAGCAGCGCTTCGCGCCGCTCAACAGCTGGCCGGACAATGCGAACCTCGACAAGGCACGCCGGCTGCTGTGGCCGATCAAGCAGAAATACGGGAACAGGATTTCCTGGGCCGACCTGATGGTGCTCGTCGGCAATGTCGCGCTCGAGTCGATGGGTTTCAAAACCTTCGGCTTCGCCGGCGGACGCGCCGACGTCTGGGAGCCCGAAGAACTCTTCTGGGGCCCGGAGGGATCATGGCTCGGCGACGAACGCTACAGCGGCGAACGCCAGCTCAGCGAACCGCTCGGCGCCGTGCAGATGGGCCTCATCTACGTCAACCCGGAAGGCCCGAACGGCAACCCCGATCCGGTCGCCGCGGCGAAAGACATCCGCGAGACTTTTTTCCGCATGGCGATGAACGACGAAGAAACCGTCGCGCTGATCGCCGGCGGCCACAGCTTCGGCAAGACCCACGGCGCCGGCGATCCGTCGCTGATCGGTCCTGAGCCGGAAGGCGCGGCCATCGAGGACCAGGGTCTCGGCTGGAAGAGCAAGAACGGCACCGGCGTCGGCACCGACGCCATCACCGGCGGCCCGGAAGTCACCTGGACACAGACGCCGACCAAATGGAGCAACCACTTCTTCAAGAACCTGTTCGAAAACGAATGGGAACTGACGAAGAGCCCGGCTGGCGCCAAGCAGTGGCGTGCCAAAAACGCGGCCGCCACGATCCCGGACGCTTTCGACAAGACGAAGAAGCATCTGCCGACCATGCTGACCACCGACCTGTCGCTGCGCTTCGATCCGGCCTACGAGAAAATCTCGCGCCGCTTCTACGAGAACCCGAAAGAGTTCGCCGATGCGTTCGCGCGCGCCTGGTTCAAGCTGACCCACCGCGACATGGGGCCTCGCGCACGTTATCTCGGCCCGCTGGTGCCGAAGGAAGTGCTGATCTGGCAGGATCCGGTTCCGGCCACCGATCGCAAGAAACTGATCGGCGACAAGGACGTTGCGGCACTCTAGAAGAAGATTCTTGCGAGCGGCCTGTCGGTGCAGCAGCTCGTTTCCACCGCATGGGCATCGGCCTCGACATTCCGTGGCTCGGACAAACGCGGCGGCGCTAATGGCGCTCGCATCCGCCTTGCTCCGCAGAAGGACTGGGAGGTCAATGACCCGAAGCAACTCGCCAAGGTGCTGGCCAGGCTCGAGGCAATCCAGAAGGCGTTCAACAAGGGCAGCAAGCGAGTCTCGCTCGCCGATCTGGTCGTGCTTGGCGGCTGCGTGGCCGTCGAAAAGGCCGCGAAGGACGCTGGCGTCAAGGTGAAGGTTCCGTTCACGCCCGGTCGCACTGATGCGTCGCAGGAGCAAACAGACGTGGACTCATTCGCGCCGCTCGAGCCGCGCATGGACGGCTTCCGCAACTATGTGAACGGGAAGAAGCTGAAGTTCATGTCTCCCGAGGAGGCCCTGGTGGACAGGGCGCAGCTGCTGACGCTGACCGGTCCCGAGATGACCGTCCTCGTCGGCGGCCTGCGCGTGCTCGGCGCCAACTCTGGCGGATCGAAGCATGGCGTGCTCACCAGGCAGGCAGGCAAGCTGACCAACGACTTCTTTGTCAACCTGCTCGACATGGGCATTGTCTGGCACGAGACCGGCGACAACGCCTTTGAGGGCCGCGACCGCAAGAGCGGCAAGGCCAGGTGGACCGGCACCCGTGTCGACCTGATCTTCGGCTCGCACTCCCAGCTCCGCGCGTTTGCCGAGGTCTATGCGCAGAAAGACGCCAAGGAGAAATTCGTGCGCGACTTCGTGGCGGCGTGGACCAAGGTGATGAACGCCGACCGCTTCGATCTTGCCTGATAGAAGGTCTTCCGCGCCTCTGCCCAATTGGCGCGGGAGTAAGGTGGTCCGAACTCCTCACGGATCGCCGACAGGACGGCCGGCGGTATGCACACCGTCGGCCGTTCTCTATTTCCGCCATAGTGGTCTGGCCCTTGCTTGTATTTCTCGACTACTCTGCAGGGAAGACTGTCAGGGGAGCGAGGTGAAACCCGCACAGCAACAGGCCGGAAAACCGCAGACGGAATTGCTGGCGCACCGGCTGGCCGCGCATTGCCGGACCTACCGTGGCGCGCGCCTGGGCCCTGCCCTGTTCCAGATCGCTAACACGCTTGTCCCTTTCCTGCTGCTCTGGGCAGCAATGATTGTCGCTCTGGAAAGAGCTCCTTGGCTGATGCCGCCACTTGCGGTGGCCACCACGGTAATTCTTGTTCGCCTGTTCATCATCCAGCACGATTGCGGACACAATTCATTCCTGCCGTCGCGTGCGGCGAACCAGTGGCTCGGACGTTTCCTAAGCCTCATTACATGGACGCCGTTCGCCTTCTGGCGCCGCGAGCACGCACTTCACCATGCCACGTCTGCCGACCTCGGTCGGCGGCAGATTTTCGAGATTCGCCTTCACACGACGAGCGAGTACGGCTCACTCACTCCTCAGCGCCAATTTCTTTACCGCATCTATCGCAATCCGTTCTTCCTCACCCTCGTGGCGGGTCCGCTCTACGTACTTGTGCGCAACCGCCTGCCGCTCGACACGCCATTGGGCTGGCGAAATCTGATCATGAGCGTGATGCCACACAACCTGTCGCTCGTCGCGTTATACGGAGCACTCGCCGTCCTGCTGGGGACCGTCCCCGTATTGACGGTGACGCTCTCCTATCTGGTCCCTGCCAGCGCCATCGGCATATGGCTGTTCTTCGTGCAGCACCATTTCGAGGACGCGAACTGGTACGAACGAGACGAGTGGGACTACTACGCCGCGGCGCTGCATGGCTCTTCCTACTACGATCTGCCGCCATTCCTGCACTGGTGCACGGGACACATTGGACTGCATCACATCCATCACCTGTGCCCGGGAATACCGAACTACCGCTTGCAGGCTTGCCTCGACGCAAGTCCCGAACTTCGGTCGAGCAATCGTTTTACTTTCGCGGATGGACTGAAATGCGGCCGCCTTGCTTTATGGGACGAAGACCGCCAGCGACTGATCTCGTTCGCAGAGTATGACCGGCTGAACCCGGAGCTGGACCGCAAACTGGACGGCCGGCCTGCGGTCTCCCGCAAGCCGGCCGATATCAAGTTGCCAGTTCGCCTGTAAGCCGGGTTCTGTCCACGCGCTCATCACGCGTTAGATGGCCATTCCTCTGGGACGCACATTGCTGCGCGCCTCGAGCAACCAACCCGGGCGGCTGGTCTGGAAGCGGACTGGCGGGGATACCGCCGCGCCGCCCCTATTCGGTTTTGCTCCCGGTGGGGTTTGCCGTGCCGCGCCTGTTACCAGCCGCGCGGTGCGCTCTTACCGCACCCTTTCACCCTTACCCCGGCAAGCCGGGGCGGTTTGCTTTCTGTGGCACTTTCCCTGGGGTCGCCCCCGCCGGACGTTATCCGGCACCGTGCTTCCATGGAGCCCGGACTTTCCTCTCCGCCCCTGTTACGCAGCTACTGGCGGAGCGGCCATCCGGCCAACTGGCCCTCTGAATAAGAGGGCGAACGGCGCCGGCGTCAAGTACGGGTGTTCTCGCGCTGGAGACATGCTTACCCTATTCTGCGCGAATGCCGGAAAACCGCGAAAATCGGGTGGCGCAACTGACATGGGACGCGGTGGCGGAACGCATCTCCGCCGGCGCGGCCGCCATACTGCCCATCGGTGCAGGCGCCAAGGAGCACGGCCTGCACCTGCCAATGAACACCGACCTGATCCAGGCCGAATGGGCTGCGGACGTGATCGCCACCGAATTCGACGCGCTCATCTGGCCGGTGCTTACCTATGGCTATTACCCCGCCTTCGTCCGCTATGCCGGATCGCTCAGCCTTTCCGAGGCGACGTTCAGATCCGTCCTCGCCGATCTCATCGGCGGGCTGCAGGCCCAAAAGGTCCGGAAGATTCTCGTCGTCAACACCGGCATCAGCACCATCCCGCCCGCCGAGGCCGTGGTGAAGGCCGTCGTGCCATCAGGCCAGGCGCATCATCTGCGCCTCTATGACGGCCCGCGCCTGCGATCGACGCGCAAGGAATTGTCTGAACAATCCTATGGATCGCACGCCGACGAGATGGAGACGTCCTCGATGCTGGCGCTGGCGCCGCAATTGGTGCGGATGCAGCGCGCGCAGGCATCGCCGGACAAGGGCCCCTTCCCTGGACCGCTCGAACCCGATGACGCTTCATCGCCCGCCTATAGCCCAAGTGGCAGTTACGGCGATCCCACGCTTGCCACGCCCGAGAAGGGCGAGCGCCTCATCGCCGCGATGCGGCTCGACATGATCGATATGGCGCGTGATGCGCTGCAGCCCGGCTCGTGACCCGGAGAAGCCGCCAGCTTGCCGCACCAGCCCGCTGGCGGCCTCTCCCCGCAGGACGCCGGCCTCGCATCCGCTTTAGTTCTCCGTGCCTATCACCCGCCGCACGTTCAGCTCGTCTCCCGATATCCTGTAGGCGGCTGGCGCAGGGTCCGCCGGGCGGGCAAGAAATTGGTCGAGCTGCTTCAGCAGCGAGATATGCGACCGCTGCAGCTGAATCTCCATGCTCTTCGACTTGATGTCGCCCTCCGCCTTGGAGATCAGCTTCTGAATACGCTGACGCGCATCGTCGCTGTCGTCGGCCATTGCGCTGATCTGCTCGGCATAGCCGGCGAGAGTCCTCAGCCGGTCCAGTTCGTTTGAAGCCATTTGGTTTCCCCGTTTGACTCGTCACATGCCCGGGCCCCAGGGCAAGTGAATGCCATGATCGCGGCAAAACTGCGGTGACTGGTCATTGCTTTGACAATACTGTGACGCGAAGGAATAGTCTCACCATGACAAGGCTCCTGTTTCTGCTGGCAGTTCTGCTCGTGGTGTCGCCGCGCACGCCGGCGCACGCATTCCCGCCCGATCCCGTGATCGTGGCCATGGCGCAGCATCTGGTGCAGGAGCACTACATGTTCGGCGGCGCCGGCCACTATCATGTGGAGTTCGACAGCTCCTACCTATTTTCGCAGCCGCGCGAGACATTGTGGGTCGTCGTCGGCGGCTTCGTCTCGGACCAGAGCAACTTCAATTCTTTCACGGCGGCCGTGTTTCTCGACTGCCCGAAATTCGAGGAGGTCAAGTGCTGGTCGCTGGAGAAGCTCTCCATCAACGGCGAAATTGTCCTCGACCGCAAGCGTATTTGAAGACTATTCGGCCGCCAGAGCCTCTTTGCGCTCGCCGCTGGCCTGCGCCAGGATCTGCACCGCGCTGTAGAGGAACAGGGATGCCATGACCGCGGCGACGATCAGGTCCGGCCAGGGCGACGCAGTCAGTCCGACAGCGAGCGCCGCGCCCATGACCGCCACATTGCCGATGGCGTCATTGCGGCTGCACAGCCACACCGAGCGCACATTGGCGTCGCCGTCTCGGTACCGCATCAGCAGCAGCACGCTGGCGACATTGGCCGCAAGCGCCAGGAACCCGATAATGCCCATGGTCGGCGCATCCGGCAGTCCGAACACGAAAACTTCGTAGAATGTGTAGCCGAGCACCCAGGCGCCCATCGCCGCGAGGCTCCATCCCTTGATCGATGCCACCCGGCTGCGCAGAGCAATGGGCCGGCCGATGACGGCGAGGCTGGCGCCATAAGTGAGCGTATCGCCGAGGAAGTCGAGCGCGTCGGCCTTGAGCGCCTGCGATTGCGCCGCGAAGCCGGCGAACATCTCCGTGAAGAACATCGCTGCGTTGATGGCGATGACGATCCAGAGCACACGCCTGTAAGCGTGCGACAGCCCGTCGAACTTCACGTCATGTCCGCAACAGCTTTCCATGGTCTTTAGGTGGCGATCTTTGCGTCGCGAGTCAAACCGCCGCGCTTCCCACTTTCGCCAGCAGCCGTTCCAGCACGGAACAAGTGGAGCGGTCGGCAATGCCGTCGATAAGATCGCGCCGGAAATGCCGCTGGAACGCGGCCACGACGACCTTTGTCATTTCGTCATAAGCGCCTGACGGTTCCACGCCATAACCATAGGCGCGCAGCTTTTCCTGCAGTATGCGGATTTCTTC
>JAYZVT010000031.1:0-5232 GCA_036155355.1 Pseudomonadota bacterium | reverse complement strand
AATTGGAAGGTTCACCCGCCCTCACCTTCTCGCCCTTGCCCGCGCCCCAAGGCGATCCCTCCGCCTCCTCGCTATGGGCGAGGATGGAGCGGCGTTACGAGGCCTATAAGAGCCATGTTGTGAAACCGTTTTTCCGCGATCACTTTGCCCGCCTCGACCGCCAGATCGTCCTGGTGGATGCGCTTGCTGCCATTAACGGCGGGCCGGAAACGGCCCAGGACCTGGAACATGCGCTCGCGGAAATCCTTGCCAGCTTCCGTCCCGGCGCCGGCACCTCGCTGTCGCGCATGCTGTTCCGGCGCATTGACCGCATCCTGTTCGCTGCCACGAAGGCCGATCACCTGCACCACACCAGTCACGACCGCCTCGAAGCTATCCTGGCGACGCTCACTCATTCGGCTATCGAACGCGCACAATTTGCCGGTGCGGAGATCGACGTGCTCGCCCTCGCATCGGTGCGCGCCACGCGCGAGGGCATCGCGCGCATTTCCGGCGAGGAACTTCCCGTCATCATCGGCCATCCCCTGCCCGGCGAACATGTGGGCAAGCGCAAATTCGACGGCACGGAGGAATATGCAGTCTTCCCCGGAGACCTCCCTGAAGACCCCGCCGAGGTCCTTGAGCCAGCTTCGGGCCGCGCCTCCCGGCCCAGTCCCATCGAAATGGTCCGCTTCCGGCCGCCGGATACCGGGACCGATCAGGGCCGCCCCGCCGCGCTGCCCCATATTCGCCTCGACAGGGCGATGAACTTCCTCATCGGAGACCGCCTCGAATGAGTCAGACCGGCAATCGGCATCGCCGTCCCCGCGCCTTCCATCCGGACGATCCGCGACTGCGGACCGGCGCGGCTGACATCATCGATCCCCTGCCTCCGGGCGCGCTGGAGCCCGGCTTCGAACCTGCCGTCACCCCCATTCCTCGGAACCGCCGGCGCTGGCGCTGGGGCGCGATCCTGCTTTCCGCACTGGGCGGACTGGTGGCAATGGCCGCAGCCAACTGGCTGGTGGACTTGGCGACCGCATTGATGTCGCGTCAGGATTGGCTCGGCTGGCTGGCGCTCGGGCTGGCGGCGGTCGCGGTGCTCGCCACCATGGTTATCTGTCTGCGCGAGATCTGGTCCATGTGGGGGCTGGCGCGGCTTGGCGAATTGCGTGCCGGCGCGGAAGACGCCATCCGCAACGATGATGCGGCCAAGGCCGCGTCACTTGCTGCCCGACTGAGACGTCAGTATCGCGGCCGGCCGGAGTTGTCCTGGGGGCTTGCGCGTCTCAGGGAACATGACGGCGAAATCCTCGATGCACGCGAAGCTCTCACGCTCGTCGAGCGGGAATTGATAGAGCCGCTCGACAGGCAGGCCCGCGCCACTGACGCCCTGGCTGCCCGGCGCATCGCCGTGCTCACGGCCATAAGCCCGATCGCCGTCTTCGACATGATAGTCGTCGCCATTCAGGGCACGCGCATGTTGCAGCAATTGGCCGGCATCTACGGCGTTCGTCCCGGCCTGCTGGCGATGCTCAAGCTGCTCCGTCAGGTCGCCACACATATCGTGCTGACCGGCGGCGTTGCCATTGGCGACGACATGCTCCAGCAGATGATCGGCCACCGCCTCACCGCCAAGCTCTCCGCTCGTCTGGGCGAAGGCATGTTCAACGGCGCCATGACCGCTCGCATTGGCATCGCCGCCATCGACTTGTGTCGGCCTATCCCATTCGTCGAAGCGCGCCGTCCGCGCCTGCGCGATCTCGTCGCCGATATAGCGAAAACGTCTTAGCCTGCACCCGGAAGTGACTCAGACGACTCGCGGATTTCCCGGCGCACTCAATTGAGCACTGAGCAGCCGTCCACCTCAACCTTGCGTTCGCGGCCATCGTCGAGGGTGACCTTCACCACCAGCTTCTCCGCGCAGGCCGCTCCTGCGAATTTCACCCGGAAGCCGGAAGCCCGGTCATCGCCTACCTGATTTGGCGGCTGGGCCGAGGGTGCGAAATACTCGTAGGTCACGGACTGGATGCGTGCGTTGACGTTGGCGGGCGCCTCCAGCCACACGTCGAAGCGGTAAAGCGGCAGGCCGTCCTTGTCCACGCCGCCAACGAACTCCCGCGCCTGGGAGCGTATCCACCCTTCCACGTCGGACCTGGATGGCAATTCGATCGGCTCCGCCGGCGCGGGTGGAATCGCGGCCACCTTGGGCTTCGGCTCCGGCGCCGGAGTCGGTGCTGGTGTCGTCTGCGGTCGGGTCAGAACCAGCGGCGACGGCGCGGCCCGCTCGGGCGCCTTGGGTGCGGGCGCCTGCTCGGGCGCAGGCAGCTGCGGCGGCGGGGCGACGATAGGCGGTGGCGATGGTGCCGGCGGGCCTGCCTGCGGCGCCATGGCGGACTTTTCCTGCGGTCCGGGTATACGCCGGTGAATGGTGGTCACGCCACCGGGCCGCGTATCGGCTGATGGCTGCGGGGGCCTGCGCGCAGTGGCGACAAGCGGCGCACCAATTGTGAAAATGCCTGGAATGCCAACTGTGCCGGAAATCACTATCTGCGCAATCTGCCAGATGAGCAAAAGCGCAACGACGAGGACGGTCACAGGCCGTCCCCGTCGAGGCTTTGCAGCTTCGCGTTTCTTTCTTGCGCCGCTTTTCACTAAGCCGTCCCTTTTCCAGAGCGGACATTACCGTCCAGAAAAGCGAAATGCATCAGTCCTGTGGGGCGTTCCAACAGAAGCCCCCGGCGAGAAATGCTCCGTCCCCGAAACTGTCAGGCGCGGCTCTTTTTCAGCCTTTCAAACCGTTCGGTGCGGCGCAGAAATTGCGCGGCGGAAGCGCTATTTCTTCACTTCGTAGATATAGCAGCCGCCCTTGGCCCAGAAGCCATCTCTGTAACTGATGTCGTTTTGGGCGCAAGAGAGTTTCACCTTGGCCTTGGCTGGGGCCTTAGCGAACGCTGTGGTGGCCTGGCCGGCGAACGCCAATGCCGCAAGGGCAATGACCACACACGTTACAAGCTTCTTCATTGTCTCTGTCCTTTCCATACCAATGTTTTTCGCGGACAGGGGTTGAGCCTCGTCCACGAGGCGCTTCGCGCGTTGATCTGGAAGATCTCTGTTGGCAGGGAAGATCCAGGCCGCGTTATGCGACCGGTTTCGCATGATAGATTCACGCTTGTGGACCGCCAGTACCGGCGATCAGCAAATTTCCGTGACGCTGCACTGCGTCAAGACGCAGAAATGGTCGTCTTGTAGTGAAGCTGGCGCTTGCTGTCCCGGAGAGGCTTGACCGCAACCCACCGAAACGCGCTATTTGGGCCAGAAAACGAGCCGGGAGGCATCTCGTCTGTGTTTGTCCATTTCTTCCATGAGCTGAAAGCGGCGCGGATTCCCGTCACGCTCAAGGAGTATCTGACCCTGATGCGCGCGCTCGAACTCGACGTGGCCGGCAAGCACGTCGAGGATTTCTACTATCTGGCGCGCGCTTCTCTAGTGAAGGATGAGCGCAACCTCGACAAGTTTGACCGCGTGTTCGGCCATGTGTTCAAGGGGCTTGATTTGCTTTCCGACGCCACCGAGACGGAGATACCCGCCGAGTGGCTTCGCGCCATCGCCGAGCGGTTTCTCACCGAAGAAGAGAAGAAGCAGATCGAGGCCCTTGGCGGCTGGGACAAGATCCTCGAGGAGTTCCGCAAACGCTTCGCCGAGCAGAAGGGCGCCCATCATGGCGGCTCGAAGTGGATCGGTACTGGCGGCACCAGCCCCTACGGCGCCTATGGATACAATCCGGCCGGCATCCGCATCGGTCAGGACCGCAACCGCAACAACCGCGCCATCAAGGTATGGGACAAGCGCGACTTCCGCGACTTGGACGACCGCATCGAGATCGGCACCCGCAATGTCAAGCTGGCGCTGCGCCGCCTGCGGCGCTTTGCCCGCGAGGGCGCGGCGGAGGAGCTAGATCTCGACAACAGCATCAAGGGGACGGCGCGAAAGGGCTATCTCGATCTCGCCTTCCGGCCCGAGCGCCGCAATACTGTCAAGGTGCTAATGTTCTTCGACATCGGCGGCTCAATGGACTGGCACGTGAAGGCGGCTGAGGAGTTGTTTTCCGCATCACGCGCCGAGTTCAAGCACCTGGAGTATTTCTACTTCCACAATTGCCTCTACGAGTTCGTGTGGAAGGAAAACGTGCGCCGCTGGACTGAACGGCTAGACACATGGAACGTGCTGCACACCTACCCCGCCGACTACAAGGTCATCGTCGTTGGCGACGCCTCCATGTCGCCCTATGAGATCGCCATGCCGGGGGGCTCGGTCGAGCACATGAACCCGGAGCCCGGCGCGCTGTGGATGGAACGCCTGACATCGGTCTACAGCCATGTCGTCTGGCTCAACCCGGTGGATGAGAAATACTGGGACGCCACCCAGTCGATCCAGATGATGCGTCAGCTCGTACAGGGACGTATGTATCCCCTCACACTGGAGGGACTGGACCTGGCCATGAAGGAACTGATGCGATGACCGCCAGCCCATATCGTAGTGGCGGGCCGTATCGGGCAATTCGCCCGGTCATCCTGTCAATGTTGGTGGCTGGATTGCTCGCTGGCTGCAGCACCGGAAGCCGTCTCGGCCTCACCGAGAAGCCGAAGGACGCCTCCGCGCCTGCGCCGGTTGATCTGTCACGGGAAAACTCCCCGTCGAACCGCGCCACGCAGGTTGCCTGGACCGCCGCCCGCGCCCAGTACTGTGCCTTCAACATGCGCAGCGAAAAGCTCAGGGTGGACTATCTCGCCTATGAAGGCCGTCAGGGTCTGTCGGCTGAGGACATGGCCAAGCTGACGCGGCTCTACGACCTCACCTACAACACGTTCTACGCCCAGATCCGCGAGACCCCGACCTATTGCACGCGCGATCGAATCGACGAAATCCGGCCAGAGATCAATCGCCATCTCGCGGGCGACTATACACCGGCCGACCGCAAGCCGCCTCCCATCGACGTGGACCTGCCCAGCGATCAGAATTTCAAGGAAGCGTGGGAACGGCGCAAGGCTGATCCGGCGCAGCACGAGGATCCCAGATAGGGCGGCGGCATCGCCCGCGGGCTTTCTTACCAGAACCAGTCGTTCTTCTTCAGGAATGCCGCCTCGCCCTTCTTGTTGCGGCGGCCGAGCACCTTGTTACGGTGAGGAAAGCGGCCGAAGCGGTCGATCACCTGCTTGTGCTTCCTTGCGAAGTCGAGCGCATCCATCTTGC
>JAYZVT010000030.1:0-4058 GCA_036155355.1 Pseudomonadota bacterium | reverse complement strand
CGCTGCGGGGATTGTCGTCGGTGACGATGACCGTGTCCGCCTTGCGGGTCGCCACCTGCCCCATCAGCGGACGCTTGCCCCGGTCACGGTCGCCGCCGCAGCCGAACACAGCAACAAGCTGGCCGCTCACATAGGGTCGCAGTGCGGCCAGCGCGTTGTCGAGCGCGTCTGGCGTGTGTGCATAGTCCACGAACACCGGCGCGCCGGATTTCTCTCCCACCAGTTCAAGCCGGCCGGTTGCGCCTTTCAAAGTCTCCAGCTGGCCGAGCACGTCCGCGCCGTCCGAGCCCGCGGCAATGCAAAGCCCGGCAGCGACGAGCGCATTGGCGCACTGAAATCCTCCCACCAGTGGAAGCGTGATGTCGAATGCGCGGCCTTCGTGAACAACATTCAACCGCTGGGCGAAGCCGCTGCGCTCGGCCGACTTCAGTGCCAACGCCGTGCCTCTCTTTCCGACGGTGAAGAGCGTCAGGCCCCTCTCCTTCGCCGCCCCCAGCACGGCGTCGCCGCCGGGCGTGTCAGGATCGACTACCGCTCCGGCTGCCCTGGGCAGCAATTCGCGAAACAACCGCAGCTTCTGCGCCAGGTAATCCTCAAATGTGGGATGATAGTCGAGATGGTCTCGCGAAATGTTGGTGAAAGCGCCGGCCGTCAACTCGATCCCGTCGAGCCGGCGCTGCTGCAGGCCGTGGCTCGATGCTTCCATTGCGAAATGCGTGACGCCCTCACCTGCAAGTTCCTGCAGCATCTTGTGCAGCGTGACCGGATCTGGCGTGGTGTGTTTGAGGCCGCGTTCGCCGCGCGGCGAGGCAATGCCGGTGGTGCCGAGGCTTGCGGCCGCGATGCCGAGCCCGGCCCAGATCTGCCGTACGAAGGAGGCAACCGACGTCTTGCCGTTTGTGCCGGTGACAGCCACGGCCACACGCGGCTGCGGCCCATGGAAGCGCGCCGCCATCAGCGCCAGCGTGCGGCGCGGGTCGGCGGCTTCGATCACCGGCATACCGGGCGGCAGTTCCGCCGCGCGGCCCTGCGGAACGAGGATCGCCGCCGCGCCCTGACGTAACGCGTCCGCCGCGAAAGCCATTCCGTCAAGTTTGGTGCCCGGCAGCGCCGCGAACAGGAATCCGGCGCGCACCTCGCGGCTGTCCGCCGTCAATCCGCGGATTTCTATCTCGCCCGCCTGTCCGGCGAGCGTCTGTCCAGAACCGGCGAGTTGCGACAATTTCATTGGGCGAACCGAACTTGCCGCCCGGCGGCCTGCTGGACGGTGCGTCAGCTTAATAGGAAGCGGGAACCGGTTCGTCAAACACCGGCTTGCGTTGCCCTTCGGGCAGCACGCCAAGTAGCGGCGCCACCCGCTCGACGATGCGGCGCACCGTCGGCGCTGCGTTCAGTCCCGCCGTCGCTTCGCCGCCCGTTTCTTCCACCCGCTGCGGCTCATCCAGCATGACGAAAACCACATATTCAGGCGCATCCACCGGGAATGCCGCCAGGAATGATGTCAGCAGCGCCTGCCTGGAATACCGTCCGTTCACGACCTTCTCGGCCGTGCCGGTCTTGCCGCCCACGCGGTACCCTTCCGCGTCTGCCCTGCGTCCGGAGCCGCTGGTCACGTTCAGCCGCAGCAGGTAACGCATCTGCTCGCTCGTGCGCTGGCTGACCACGCGCTCGGCCCGAAGGCGCGCTTCGCCCCGCGAACGCTTAAGGAAAGTCGGCTCTACAAGATACCCGCCATTGACCAGCGCCGCCGACGCAGCCGCGAATTGCAAGGGTGTCACCGACAGGCCGTGGCCGAAGGCCGCGGTCATGGACGTGAGGCTACGCCAGTTCTGCGGAATGATCGGCGCCGCCGTCTCGCCAACTTCCAGCCTCACCGGCTTCATCAGGCCCATCCGCGCCAGGAACGCCCGGTGGCGCTCCACGCCCATGTCCACCGCCATCTTTGCCGACCCGATGTTGGACGAGTAGATGAAGATTTCCGGCACACTTAGGACGCGCCGCTTGGCGTGAAAGTCGTTGATGGTGAAGGACGACACCTGGATCGGCTGCGTGGCGTCGTAAGTCTTCTCCAGTGTCGCCGCGCCGCTGTCGAGCGCGCCGGCAACGGTGAGCAGCTTGAATACCGATCCCAGTTCATAGACGCCGGAGGTCAGCCGGTTGAGGCGGTTCTTGTCCAGGGCCTGCTCGCGACGGTTCGGGTCGTAATCCGGCAGCGAGGCCATCGCCACCACCTCGCCCGAATGCACATCCATGACCAGGCCGGCGGCGGCCTTGGCGCGATAGCGTTTCATGGCGTCGTCGAGTTCGCTGCGCAACGCGTATTGCGCGCCCAGGTCGAGCGACAGCGCCACTTGCCCGTTCATGTCGCGCCGCGAGTCGCCTGCCTTCAGCGCCAGCGGCGATCGGTCGATATAGGTCTCGATCCCCGCCAGCCCGCGATTATCCACGTCCACGAAGCCCAGTACCTGCGAGGCGGTGTTTCCTGCCGGGTAGACGCGATGCGGTTCTTGCACGATGTCGAAGCCTGGCAGGCCAAGCTCGTGGACGATTTCCTGCTGGCGAGGCGTCAGTTCGCGCGCCACCCAGACGAATTTGCCTTCTCCGCGCAGACGGCGGCGCAGCGCTGGCGCGTCAATGTCGGGCAGCACGCCGGCAAGTTGCTCCACCGCGTCGTCCACATCGACCACGCGGTCCGGATTCGCGAACAGCGATCCCATGCTGATATCCGTCGCCAGCGCCCGGCCCTTGCGGTCAGTGACATCGGGACGGGAAATGGCGGAGCCGAGGCTGGCGGAGCGCTCCGTTGGCGCGCCGTCATGCGGCCGCACACCGAGCCACACGAGTTTGGCTGCAATGATCGCGAACGCGACGAGGAAGGCGCAGGCGACGAAGCCCTGCCGCATCTTCAACTCGCGCATTTTTGCGCTGCCGGGCGCGACGAGCGCCGGCACGGCATCCCCTGACAGTCGGGCCACGCCTCTCCCCCTTCGGAACGGCTAGTGGACGAGCGATGCAGGACGGCGCGCTACGGGCGCGTCATCCTTCCCCAGTGGCTTGGCGGCCGCCCCGGCCGGCGTGTTGCGCCGGAGCGACGCCAATTGTTCCATCGATACGATCTGCTGGCTTTTCAGCGGCTCCAGGCCCAGATGCTTGCGCGCCAGCCGCTCGACCCGCTCGGGGCGGTTCAGATGGCTCCACTCCGCGCGCAGGATTGCGACCGAGTCGCGCTCCTGCTGGATGGCGCGGCGCAGTTCCGCGACCTGGCCGTCCAGATCACGCGTGTCATACTTGATCTGGTAGATGCCGTAGGCGAGGCCGAGCAGGCCGCTGATCAGAAAAGCACTCAGAAAACGCATACTTCCATACCCCTAGAACACGACCCCAATTCCGCATTCACCCGGACGCCACCCCCAGTGCCGGCAGTCCGAGTGCCTCCGGATCCGGCGCGAATGCCGGGGCGGAGGTCCGTTCTCCAACCCGCAGACGCGCCGAACGCGCCCTCGGATTCCGGCTCACCTCCGCCTCCCCAGGCGGACGTGGCTTGCGCTCTAGCTGCCGGAAGGAAGGGCTAGGCCCCCCGGCCTCTATCCCCGGCGCATGGCGAGAGGGACGGGCCGTCTTTCCGGACCGGATCGCGAAGAACTTCTTCACAATACGGTCTTCCAACGAATGAAAGGTTACTACGGCGAGCCGACCACGTTCCTTGAGCAGCCTTTCGCTCGCCCAAAGCCCGCGGGCGAGTTCGTCCAGCTCCGCGTTTACGAACAGCCTCAGTGCCTGGAAAGTCCGCGTGGCCGGATGTTTCTTGTCCTGCGGACGCCTGCCCAGCACCCGCGTCACCAGTCCGGCCAGTTCGGACGTGCGCGTCAGTGGTTTTTCGCCGCGTTCCGCCACGATTGCACGGGCAATCGCCCGCGACCGGCGCTCTTCGCCAAGCAGGAACAAAATGTTCGCCAGGCTCTGCTCGGAGAAAGTGTTAACCACGTCGGCAGCACTTTTGCCTTCCTGTCCCATGCGCATGTCCAGCGGTCCGTCGGCCTGGAAGGAGAAGCCGCGCT
>JAYZVT010000029.1:0-3959 GCA_036155355.1 Pseudomonadota bacterium | reverse complement strand
TCGATGCCTGCCGCGACAACCCGCGGGCGCGCAACCTCTCCCGCTCCATGGGCACGCGCTCCACGGCGGTTGGGCGCGGCCTGGCGCGCGTGGAAACCGGCATCGGCACACTGATCGCCTATGCGACGCAGCCGGGCAACGTGGCGCTCGACGGCGACGGCGACAACAGCCCCTTCACCACCGCGCTGCTGAAGCATATCGAGTCGCCCGATCTCGACGTGGCGCAACTGATGCGGCGGGTGCGCGTGGATGTCATAAATGCCACCGCCAACAGGCAGGTGCCGTGGAGCAACTCATCGCTCACCGGTGACTTCTATTTCAAGGGTCGCGGCCCTGCCGTTCCTCCGCAGGGTCAGCCGGTCACCCAACCGCCGCTCAGCGAGGCGGCGCAAGCCTGGGCGGCAACGAAGGACAGTTCGAGCCAGGCCGTGCTGGAGGCTTTCATCAAGCAGTTTCCCGACAGCGTTTTCGCCACGCTGGCGCAGGCGCGGCTGAAGGAGCTGAAAGGCGACAAGGTCGCCGTCGGCATTTTCCCCGAGCAACCGACGGTGAAACCGCCTTCCGTGCCCGTGCGGCGGCTGACGCCGGGTGAGTCGTTCACCGATTGCGACGCCTGCCCGGACATGATGGTGGTGCCCTCGGGCAACTTCCAGATGGGATCCGGCAACTACGAAAAAGGACGCGACAAGAACGAAGGTCCCCAGCACAAGGTGTCCATAGCCAGGCCATTCGCCGTGGCCAAATACGAGGCCACCGTCGGGCAGTTCCGCGCATTCGTGCAGGAGTCCGGCTACCGCGCCGGCCACAGTTGCGAGACCTACGAGAATGGCATCACGCAGGCGCGCACGGGACGCAACTGGGACAATCCCGGTCACGCGCAGAGCGACCGGCACCCGGTGGTGTGCGTGAGCTGGAACGACATCATGGCCTATGTGGACTGGCTGAAGAAAAAGACCGGCAAGCCCTATCGCCTGCTCACGGAATCCGAGTGGGAATATTCGGCGCGCGCGGGCATGAGCCACGCCTATCACTGGGGCAACGACATCAACCAGATGTGCAAATACGCCAACGGCCTCGATGCCAGCGCCAGTGTAAAGTGGCGCGGACGCGTGGCCTGCAATGACGGCAGCGGAGACTGGTCGATGCCGGTCGGCAGCTACTTGCCCAACGGCTTTGGCCTTTACGATATGCACGGCAACGTGCGCGAATATGTGGATGACTGCTGGGCGCCCGACTACAAGGGCGCCCCTACGGACGGCTCCGCCCGCAAATCGTCGCCATTCGGCTGCGGCAACAACGGTATCCGCGTCTCAAGGGGCGGCGACTGGGTCGTCGCGCCGGTGACCATGCGTTCCGCCTACCGGCACATGACCGGCGAGCGGCCGGTCTACTATTTCGGTTTCCGGGTGGCGCGCAACCTGTCACAGGAAGAGGCCCGCTAGACCCGCGTCCGCAGTCGCTTCCGGGAAAGAAAAGAGGCCGGTCCTTTGAGGGACCGGCCCAAGTCTAGGGAGGAAAACTCTGAAGAAGACCGGTCGCCGGCAAGGCCGGCGGCGGGTTGCTAGGCGGACGCTCCGAAGAGGTCGCCCTGGACAGGCTCGCGCCTGGTCCAGTGCAGGAGGCCGGAACGCTTCAGCCAGTTGGCGAAAGCGATGCCCAATTCGACGAGCGGCTCGAACCCGCTGTTGAAGTTGGCCTTGAAGGTGGAATTCGTGTTCATGGCGTCACCCTCACTTTCTTTCCGGTGGTATACCATATGCCACAAATATAGAGATTTTGATGCGATGCACAAGATCAAAGCTTGTGCAAATGGCTGAAAATGGCCGCTTTTTCCGCATGGCAGCCATGCGATTTGTGCAAGGCAGCATGGATCATGTACCGTTTTTCGCTGAAAGGTGGCTCTTTGCCCATTGTCCGGCTTCCCGCCGGCATCGCAGCCGTGCGAGGCCATAAACCATATGTCCGGCGACGTCCCGCGAGACCCGAGATGACCCCTGCCCTTTACCCCCTCCGCCTGATCGCCGGCCTCGCGGGACTGGCGCTCGCGGGCATCGGCGACGCGCATGGGGCGGGAGCGCTGAAGGCGGGCGCGGAGTTCGAGGACTGCGGGGGCTGCCCGAAAATGGTGGTGGTGCCGGCTGGCAGCTTCGTCATGGGTTCGCCGCGCGGCGAAAAGAACCACGAGCCCGGAGAGGCGCCGCAGCAAAAGGTGCGAATTGCATCACCTTTCGCGGTCGGCAAATACGAGGTCACATTCGCGGAGTGGGACGCATGCGTCGCCGGCGGGGGTTGCAACGGACACAGACCAAAGGACCAGGACTGGGGCCGCGACAGCGTGCCGGTGATGAACGTGTCTTGGGACGATGCCAAGGCCTATGTGGCGTGGCTGTCGGCGCGCAGCGGCAAGACATACCGCCTGCTGAGCGAGGCGGAATGGGAGTACGCGGCGCGTGCCGGACACACGTCGCCTTATCCCACGGGCGCGACCATCGGCACCGACCAGGCCAACTACAATGGCGATTTCTCTTTCTCGGACCGCGGCAAGGGCGAGTATCGCGGCAAGGCCATCCCGGCAGGGAGCTTCCCCCCAAACAAGTTTGGACTGCACGACATGGCCGGCAACGTCTTCGAATGGGTCGAGGACTGCTGGAACCCCGACCACAAGGGCGCACCCAATGATGGCTCGGCCCGGGTGAATGGCGACTGCGGCTCGCGCGTGTTCCGTGGCGGATCGTGGTTCTCGAACCTGCGCTATATGCGCTCGGCCTTCCGAACCGCCGCTCCGGCGCATTTCCATTACGACTATCTGGGCCTGCGCGTGGCGCGGGACCTGACGCCGGAAGAACTGCGCTGACGTTCTACTCCGCGGCTTCCATCTGCTCGCGCAACGGCTCCACCTTGGCCGCGCAGAACTTGAACTCAGGAATCTTGCCCATGGGATCAAGCTGCGGGTTGGTGAGGATGTTTGCGGCGGCCTCGGCGAAACAGAACGGCACGAAGACAACGCCCGGCGGCACATCCCGGTCCTGACGCGCCTTCAGCTCGATGTGGCCGCGCCGCGTGGCGATGCGAATCATGTCGCCCGGCTCGATGCCCATGCGATCGAGGTCGTCCTTGTTGAGCGCGGCGATCGCCTCGGGCTCGATGGCATCCAGCTTGCTGGCGCGGCGGGTCATGGAGCCGGTATGCCAGTGCTCGAGCATGCGTCCGGTGGTCAGCACCATCGGATAATGCTCGTCCGGCAATTCGTCCGGCGGCGTGACCGTGGTCGGCACAATCTTCGCCCGCCCGCTTTCGGTGGGGAAGCCGGTGGCGAAGATGATCTCGTTGCCCGGCTTGTCCGGCGCATCACAGGGATAGGTGACGACGTTCTCGCGATCCAGACGGTCCCAGGTGATGTTGTCGAGTGACGGCATCACCTTGCACATCTCGGCGAAGACATCTCGAGGATGCTTGTACGTCCAGTCGAGGCCGAGGCGGTTGGCAAGCTCCTGGATCAGCTCCCAGTCCTGACGCGCCTCGCCCGGCGGATCGATCACCGGCCGGGCCATCTGCACCTCGCGGTTGGTGTTGGTGAACGTGCCCCACTTCTCCGCATGGGCGGACGCCGGCAGCACGACGTCGGCGTGCCAGGCCGTCTCGGTGAGAAAAATATCCTGCACCACCAGGTGGTCGAGCATCGCCAGCGCCTCACGCGCGTGATTCTGGTCGGGATCGGACATGGCCGGGTTCTCGCCCAGGATATACATGCCCCTGACGGCGCCGTCGTGGATGGCGTTGATGATCTCCACCACTGTCAGTCCGCGCTTGGGGTCGAGCGCGCGGCCCCACAGTTCCTCATACATCCGGCGGACCTTGTCGTCGGCGACAGACTTGTAGTCGGGGAAGACCATGGGAATGAGGCCCGCGTCGGACGCGCCCTGCACGTTGTTCTGGCCGCGCAGCGGGTGCAGCCCTGT